>JAUVXT010000271.1 GCA_030603465.1 Deltaproteobacteria bacterium | reverse complement strand
GCCATCTGGTACAATTTTTGAGAGAAAGCGGGTATTGGGGGTTTAAAATGAATGTTGCCATACCTGTTTGGGGACATCATCTTTCGACGGTTTTTGACTTTTGTGACCGCCTTCTGGTTGTAGATGTTGCCTCCGGACAGATAAAAGACCGAAAAACCGTTCGCCTGGCAGACAATGCTGTCGCGTGCAAACCTGCCAGATTGAAAGAGCTCGGTATTCGTGTCCTGCTCTGCGGGGCCATTTCAAGGCCTTTATACAGGATGATAGAGGCTTCAGGAATAACGATTATACCCTTTCTGAGGGGGACAGCGGATGAAGTACTTAAGGCCTATCTTTCCGGTAATTTGCTGGATGGACGCTTTGTGTTGCCCGGTTGCCAGTCCGCCGGGCGGTACCACAAAGGAAGGGGAATGAGACATTGCTACCGGCCGGGAGGCAGGGGAAATATGAAGAAAGGATGGTAGATATATGAAAGTAGCGATTACTTCTTATGACAAGGATCTTTCGGGAAAGGTAGATCGGAGTTTTGGGCGGGCAAAATGGTTTGTTGTTGTGGATACCGATTCAGAAGCGGTTGAAGCCCATTCAAACAAACAAAACGTCAACGCCGCGCAGGGTGCGGGTATTCAGGCCGCGCAGAATATTTCCAATCTGGAAGTTGGTGTCGTCTTGACCGGAAACGTCGGGCCCAATGCCTTCAGAGCGTTGAAGGCCGCCGCCATCAGGATTTTTATAGTCGGCAAGGATATCGAAACAGTGGAAGGCGCGCTCTCCGAGTGGAAAGCAGGTCATTTACGGGAAGTACATGAGGCCACGATCGAGGGACACTGGGTATGAAAATAGCAGTCGCGTATTTGCGACCATATATGTAGGGCACAGTTGCATACGGGAGATTTCCATCCATGGTTCACAGACATGAAATGCTTGCAACTACTTGAAATACATAGAACAACCGCATATTAGACAATGAAACATATTTTGGCATATTTCTTGATGATTACTAGTATTATGTCAACGATACTCTGTCGTTTCGAAGGGGTCTTCGCGACTGAGAAATCTTAGATTTCTCCCTGCGTTCGAAATGACGTTTCTTGATTGAAACGACACTGGATCGGAAGACCAATGTTAGAATGTAAAAGAGGAATATTCATTATAAGGAGGTATTTATTATGCCAGGAGGAGATAGAACAGGTCCTCAGGGAATGGGGCCAATGACAGGAAGAGCGGCGGGTTACTGTGCCGGATATCATATCCCCGGATTTGCCAATCCCATGTACGGGGCAGGTTTTGGCGGAGGTTTCGGAAGGGGCGGAGGTTCCGGTCGAGGTGGCGGCTGGGGCAGACGCAACAGGTTTTATGCGACCGGCCTGCCGGGATGGCAGCGTGCTCCCTATGGTTATCCTGCGAACTTAGGCGTTGCGCCCGTTGATATGCCTAATTATTCACCTTATTACCCCCCATACACCCCGCCGCAATACACGAAAGAAAATGAGATTGAAGAACTCAAATCTCAGGCGGAGTACTTTGAAGATTCTCTGGAGGGTATTAAGAAGCGTATTTCAGAGTTAGAGAAAGAAACGAAAGAGGAATGAAAAAAGAGGGAGTGTCGGTAGCACGGTAGGGTGAAGAATACCCCCGAACCCTTTGCCCTTATTGTCGGCGTTCCCTTTGTATGTCAGGGTTGTGTATTGAACTGAACAGCGAGCGCATTCCCCGCTACTTGCGGCGCGGTTAGAGAGCGAACAAAAAATTTTTCCTTAACAGCGCCACTATGCCATTTTACGGCATTATAATTGGAAGTAACTTATGTTTTCAACAAATCCGTTATTTCTGGCAAATATTAAGAAATATTAACAGCTTATAGCGCATTTGCAAATTTAAGTTACTTGGAAGTCGGATAAAATTTTTTGCAAATGTGACAAGAAGTGAACAATATTGCATAAGACCATAGACATTTTGTGAAAGGGGTTTAGAAATGAAAATTGTAGTGACAGCGGTAGGTTCGTCCCTGGATGATCAGGTCGAAACTCGCTTTGGTCGGGCGCCATATTTCGTATTTGTCGATACGGAAACAACGGATTTTGAGGCTGTACAGAATCCCAATATGTCAGCCGGAGGCGGCGCCGGAATCAAGTCGGCGCAATTGATGTCGGATCGTGGCGTTAAATATGTCCTGACGGGGAATTGCGGTCCCAATGCGTTTAATGTTTTTGGAACGGCAGGCATTCAGGTTATCCTCGGCGTTGCCGGAACTGTTCGACATGCGATAGAACAGTTTAAAGCGGGCGCTCTTTCCTCGTCCAATCAGGCCAATGTGGCAAACAAATTTGGCATGGGTGGCGGCGGCGGCGGAATGGGCGGCGGCGGTATGGGTGGCGGCCGTGGCACGGGTGGTGGCGGCGGAATGGGCGGTGGTCGTGGCATGGGCGGCGGTGGCGGTGGTCGTGGCATGGGCATGGGGCAAAATATCAAGCGTCAAAGGGATTAGACTGAAAAAAACAGTGGAGTCGCACAGGTTGACGCTCAAGAATGCAGTGGCTGTGGAGTTTGTGTCGATTATTGCTCCGTGGGCGCGATTATCCTGGATGATGTGGCATCAAGCGATAAAAATAAATGCACCGGGTGCGGAGAATGTGTTGATAGTTGTCCTCTTGCGGCGATAACCATTATTTAGAAGGGAGCAAATCACTTTGAAGATAGCTGTTGCAAGTGGGAAGGGTGGCACCGGAAAAACAACGATAGCTACAAACCTTGCCTTAATTCTTTCCGAGATGGGAAAGACCGTTCAGATACTGGACTGTGATGTTGAAGAGCCGAACTGCCACATCTTTTTAAATCCCGAGATTGAATCAAGCATACCGGTCACAGTGCCGATGCCAAAGGTCATGGAAGAAAAATGCACCGGCTGTGGTACATGCGCGGAAGTATGTGAATTCAGCGCCATTGCCATAATCAAAGGGAGCGTGCTGATATTTCCTGAACTCTGTCATGGCTGCGGCGCCTGTAAACTCTTTTGTCCCGAAGACGCCATTATAGAAATTCCCAGAAATGTGGGCACGGTGGAAAAGGGGAACGGCAACGGTATTCGCTTTGTTCATGGGTTTCTCAATATAGGAGAACTCATGTCTCCCGCCGTTATCAGCGGTGTCAAGAGAGCGGCAGAAGAAAGGGAGATAGTAA
>JAUVXT010000180.1 GCA_030603465.1 Deltaproteobacteria bacterium | reverse complement strand
GTTCTGGGTGAGCCTGCAAGATAGGTCCGGGTGACCTGAAAAAGGCGCTGGCTCATTTGCCCATGATAGAACATCCCAATCTCATCGCGGGTATGGAGGGATCGGAAGATGCGGGCGTCTATAAATTGACGGATGAAACGGCCCTGATACAGACCCTCGATTTCTTTACACCCGTCGTGGATGATCCCTACACCTTCGGCCAGGTTGCGGCGGCAAATTCCCTTTCCGATGTATATGCCATGGGCGGAAAGCCGCTCACCGCCATGAACATAATCTGCTTCCCCATAAATTCCATGGATATCTCCATACTTCAGGAAACGCTTCTCGGCGGATTGGACAAGATCAGAGAAGCCGGCGCGCTCCTCGTGGGCGGTCACAGTGTGGAGGACAATGAATTCAAGTACGGCCTTTCAGTGACGGGAGTTGTTCATCCCGAAAGGGTGCTCCTCAACAAGGGAGCGAAGGCGGGCGACAAACTTATTCTCACCAAACCCGTGGGAACAGGAATCATAAACACGGCAATCAAAGGAAAACTGGCCGGTGATGAACACATTGCCGCATCGGTGGCATGCATGACAGAACTGAATAAAAAGGCGGCGGAATTGATGGCGGAATATACCGGCATCCACGCCTGCACCGACGTTACCGGCTTCGGCCTCCTGGGACACGCCTCTGAAATGATAGAGGGAAGCGATTGCGGCATGGTTATAGATTCCCATTCTGTGTCCATACTCCCCGGAGTCCGGGGTTTTGCTGAAACGGGAATAATGCCCGCCGGATTGCATCGAAACAAAAACTTCCGAATAAATATGGTGTCAAAGGAATCCGGCTGTCCCGAATGGCTTTTCGATGTCTTTTTTGACCCGCAGACCTCGGGCGGTCTCCTTATTTCCCTTCCCTCAAATGACGCCAAATCCTTACTCAAAAGGATGAAAGAGGCCGGCCTGGAAGACGCGGCCATCATAGGCGAGGTTTCGCGCACGCTGAAAGGAAAGATTTCGGTCATATAGACACCTTCTGTTGAGATATATCCCGATCTTAATATTCAGCACTTCTGTTTGAATGTTCTTCGGGCATCGGCCAGGTCTTCAAACAATGCATTTTTCACGCTCGCACCTAACTATTAAAAATTACCAGTAATTTCCGGTTAGGAAATTACTGACTTCCATTGTGTCAATCTCAAATTCATTGGCTATTGAAATCTCCTGAAATATACTCTTTACTCGCTCCTGTATGTCTCCTCGCAAAACCCATTTCCGATACTTCGATGCCCATACAAAATGATATTTCATGTCATATACCGCATGACTTGCTCTTCTCAGTGCCATGCAGTATTATATATTATATTCGACCCTGCCTCCGGCAGGAAAACTTTTCATCCCCGTTTAAAAACGGGGTATTCAAATTTTGATTTTCATAAAAAAGCCGATTTCGTTTGAAATCGGCTTCATGTAAATTGTTGATTTTATTGGTTGGGGACAAGCACCATTGTTCCCATTCCGCCTATCATGATTCCCTAGCTCCCTGGATTTACAAAACCGCACATAGCATATGTCATAATCAGCATGCTTCAATCAAACCAAGTGCCTCCTTTAATATAACGTCTCGGAAATTCTATCCCGCTGCATGCGAAAAATAAAGTAGCTCTTAATGGTAACTGATTTGTGCCATCCACATGGAGTGATGGAGTATTTGGGCGAAATTTCCACCAGCATCCAGTATCCAATATCCAGCTTTCAGCTTCCAGCATCAGGTTCTTTTCTTATTTACCGTCATTTCCTTGATCTTTATATCTATCTTCTCGGTTATAACGTTTAAAGATTTACGATCAAATATCAACACAAAGCTCCCTCCTATATCGAGTGTTGGGTCCATAAATTCTGTCTGGATACAGAATATATAATCCGCATCCTCACCGAATTCGATAGCCAGGGCCTCCAGGGTTGCCCCGATCATGTCATAGGCCAGCAGGGGCACGGAGGGTATCAACGCTATATTCAAAAAGTCAGCTAATGTGGTCAAAAAGGCCCCTGCCAAGATATTTCCTACCTCTTTGATGGCTGAACAATCGATTTCCTTCAAAAACTTGGTCTGCCCGGCAGGCCGCTTCATTAATATGTCCACCAGGTTAAACGCGCTCTGCCTGGAAAATATCAGCAGGGACCTTCCCCGGGTATCACCCATAAGGTTCATATATACTACAGCCACCAGGCTTTCCGGCGGCCCGACCAGTTCCACCACTTCCTTCAGTGAAACCACCTTCACTTCCGGTACGCGTATCATGATCTTTCTGCCGGCTAATTGTGATAGGGCGTTGGCAGCATGGCCGGCCCCAATAGTACCTACCTCTTTTAAGGCATCAATCTGTTCTTCACTCAACACGCCAAAATCATTCATGGTATTTCCTCCTTCAATCCCCAAATTAAAATCATTACACGAGCGATGGCACGTCTAAAATAAAGGCCACCTTTCCATCTCCAAGGATAGTAGCGCCAGCATAACCCTTGACTCCTTTCAGGTAGCCATCCAACGATTTGATAACGATTTCTTGCTGTCCTAACAGGCGATCAACCACCAATCCCCCCCGTTTTCCACCAACTTCCACTACCAGGGCATCGAATTCCGACTTTGACTCTTCTTTTGGATCAAGCCCCATAGTCCTGCCTAATCGTATAAGAGGAACAACTTCCCCTCTCAAAAGAATTGCCTCTTCCCCCTTAATTGTCTTAACATTATGGGCCTGAATGCTGACTATCTCCTGCACATTGGCTAAGGGAACTATAAAGGTTTCCTCCCGCACCATAATCAGCAGGCCCCGGGCTATTGCCATTGTCAGGGGTAATTTCAGGACGGTTTTGGTCCCGGCGCCTTTCTCTGAGTTGATGGTCAGCATTCCGCCAAGGGATTCCATGGCTGTCTTTACCACGTCCATCCCTACCCCCCTGCCGGACACATCAGTGGCCTCTTCCTGGGTAGAGAGGCCGGGGGTACATATCAACATCAACTTCTCTTTATCGTTTAGCTTGACACCTTCTTCCGAAGTTACAAATCCTTTCTTTATGGCCATATCAAAAATCCGGTCCGCATCTATCCCCATTCCGTCATCCAAAACCTTTATGACCACGTGCTCCTTTTCACGACTTGCTGTCAGTTTTATGGAACCGGTCTCAGGCTTCCCGGCTTTTTTTCTTTCCGCAACAGATTCGATCCCATGATCAACTGCGTTTCGAAGCAAATGGATCAGGGGATCGCTGATCTTATCCAGTATGGTCCGGTCAACCTCGATCTCCGTTCCTTCTATTATCAAATCTATCTTTTTATTCTCTTTCCTGGCCAGGTCTCTCACCATTCTGGGAAATCTGTTGAAGATCATATCCACGGGAACGAGCCTTGCCTGCATCACCTCATCCTGAACATCAGTGATCAATCGGTCTATGTGGGTAATGGTTTCTGTCAGTTCAGGTATCTCATGGATCGAGCCGATTCGGATCAGTCTGATCTTGTCGATAACTAATTCCCCGACTAAGTTCATGAGTTTGTCAAGGTGTCCTATGTCCACCCGGACGCTCTGTGCCGTCGCACTCAGGGAAGGAACTTTTATTGCGGGCCGGCCGACAGTTAAAATATCCACGCTGTCTACCTCCGACACGGCTTTAACGGCCTTCCCGATATTTTCTTCATTCTCTTTAGTGGTTAAGAAAACCGTAAATGACCGATCAAATTTTTCGTCTTCTATGTCTCGGGCTTCGGGGACAGTACCGACTATTTCGCCGATTTTGCCCAAATTTTTCAGCACCATAAAGGCCCTGACCGATTTGAACACACAGTCATCTTTCAGTTTAACTTTGATTTCAATGTTAAAGTTCTTTTTTCCCTGGGCATCTTTTCCCGGCTCTACAGGCGCCGGAACCCCTTCTGCTGTCCCGGGCTTCAAGGGAGGCTCTGCAAGAGATATCGTCTTGAGTCTGTCTGTGAGCGGGGTGATCTCTACTTCTTTTTCTTCCTGTTTTGCCACACCATCTACAAGCGTCTCCAGGAGGTCAAAGGTTTCAAACAGTATGTCTATAACAGAAGAATCGGGCGCTATATTTTGACTTCGCAACCTGTCCATGAGGGTTTCCATCTCGTGGGCGAGCTCTGATATGTCTTTATACTCCATAGAGGCCGCTCCGCCTTTTATTGTATGGGCATGGCGAAACATTTCATCCAAGAGCTCCCTTATGCCCGGATCCTTCTCTAATTCCAAAAGGGCCCTGTTCATATCCTGAAGGTTCTCTTCCGCCTCAGCAATAAAGGCCTTCATGTATTTAGAATTATCGCTCATTTCCTCCAATACTCCGTGAAGGCTTCTTGACCATCTTCATTATCTCTTCGGCCATCTTATCTAAAGGAACCACCTTATCCACAATCCCCGCTTCAACTACTGCTCTGGGCATCCCATACACCACACAGGTATCCTTATCCTGGGCAATTGTCCTGCCCTTATTCTCCTTTATGGCCTTCATTCCCTTTGCTCCGTCGCTGCCCATGCCCGTCAGAATAACCCCTACGGTTTTATCCCCGTAAACCTTTGCCGCTGAAAGCATCATGGTATCAACCGTGGGCCTCAGGCCATAGACGGGAGGATCCTGGTTAAGACTTATAACCCCACCAGCCGTATCATTGCCTGTTGTTTCTATCATTATAGACATGTGATAATCACCAGGTGCAATCAATGCCCTTCCCTGCGCTATTCTGTCACCCGTTTCCGCCTCTTTTACCTCTATTCCAGACTCCCTGTCCAGCCTGTCAGCAAAGGTTTTCGTGAATCCTTCCGGCATGTGCTGCACAATTAATAACCCTGCGGGAATATCAGGGTCGAGTTGGGGGAGTATTTTCTCTAAGGCACGAGGTCCGCCAGTGGACGTTCCAATGGCCACAACCCCGACTCTCCCCGGGACATTTTTCCCGATTTTAGGCTTTATATAGTTTTCAGAGACCTTTTTAGGCCGCACGAATTCAAGGTTACTAAGATCGACCAAAGCAGCCACCTTGATCTTGGCTATCAATTCATCACCTACCGCTCTTATATCTCTTGATATAGGTCCTGATGGTTTGGAAACAAAATCGACCGCCCCGTATTCCAGGGCACGGAAGGTGGCTTCTGCATCCTTTTGAGTATAGGCGCTAACCATAACCACGGGGGTGGGAATCTCGCTCATGATATAACCCAGGGCATGTAAACCATCCAGACGGGGCATTTCAACATCGAGAGTAACAACATCGGGCCTTAACTCTGTTACTTTCTTGATGCCGTCTTCACCGTCTCTGGCTGTAGCCACCACCTCGATCTCCTCATCAGAATTGAGGATGTCGGAAATCATCAGCCTCATCAAGGCGGAATCATCCACCACCAAGACACGAATCTTATTGCTCATAAATCCTCTAATTCGATTTTCCCTACTCGCTCAGGATCTTCTCAATTTCCTCGGTCACCTTTTCAGGCTGAAAAGGTTTGACCACAAAACCTTTTGCCCCCGCATCAATAGCTTCCTTCACCAGGGCCTGC
>JAUVXT010000195.1 GCA_030603465.1 Deltaproteobacteria bacterium | reverse complement strand
CGTGCCCAGGGGGCCTTCCGCATCCATTCCTTTATATAAGCGGCGGGGATCATATGTCGGGCTCCACTTCGGCGTTGACAAAAACCCGCCAGCGGATCTCTGTTCTCGCCCCCTTGATGCTGAGGGCGGGTGCCAGTGGAGTTCGGACGGGCCGCTTTTCCCGGACGTATCCGGCAATCCCACCGGCTTTTTCGGCGGCGCCGACCAGTTCGATAAGGTAGCCGAGCCTTTGTACCCAGGCGATGGGCGACCATTGTGCAGTTTCCAGCAAGCGGTTGGCATCGATCTTTTCCACCAGTTCGGTCAGGACAGTTGCCACATTGTCCAGGCCGCCGCAACGGTGGACGTATCCGATCAAGTCCAGCGCCGTTGCCTCCGGGGTCGCAATCTTTAAGATGCCGGCCGGGGTATTCTTTGGTTCGGTCGGAATTCTGGCCGCATTCTTCCGGATGACGAACTCCACCCGCATCTTTCCGCAGCGGATGGGTCTGCGGCTCTTGGACGCGACGACCTGAAACACCTGGGGCCGCTGATGTGCGGCGCCGTGGTATTCGGCAGCGCTGAGAAGGCCTGCATAGTATATCTCTCCAAGATAATCCATAAGGTCGGGGATGAACTGCTCCGGCGGCAGGCAACCGGCGGCGCGGTATTCCGGGGGGAGAATGACGTAGAAACCCCGGCAGGGCATTGCAATTTCCCCCTTCTTCTGCAGACGGCGGAGCGCCGCCTTGATTGCCACGGGGGTCGAGCTTTTCAGCTTTTCAATATCCTCGAAGCTGAAGCAGGAGCGCCCCTTTGCGGCAAGATCTTGTATGAAAGCAGATATCATGATGTCACCATTTGTATGTATCGTTCGCGAAAGGTAACACTATTTGTTACTTTATGCAAGCAATACATACGGTCTCATGTGTTTTAAGGTTACGGAAGTTATTTTGTGTATTAAAGGGGACTCATGCCACCAAGTGAGTTTCTGAAGTTTCCTGTTTTGACAGATATAAGTGTTGTCCCTGGAATTCCCCTGAACAGCATGTAAGAGCGGAGTTACTTTTCCTTAAACCGGAGCTTTATCTGCGGCGGATTGATGCTGACAACATCGACCCTGTCATGCGGAAGCTTGATCTGATCACGGGAGATTGTGAAAGTCCTTCTGCCTAAACGTGCTATGGCAAGGTCTATATCGATGGAAACATTTTTTTCGTTTAACGTGCTGGCATCCTTTCGAAGCCCCCTGACCATGATCTGAACGTGCGTATCATCAGGTTCAATGAGTTCCATTTCCTGGGGTATATTCCCAAAGTTTAAGGGAACATTTATCGTTGCTTCAAAATCCTGCTGTCCCGCGAGCAACAACCACATAACGCAGACGAGAAGGAGTGTGCCCACCTTGACAGGCCACCGATTTATAAAGAAAAAACTGATTTTCCCCCACCACTTTTTTTCGGGAAGCTTCTGCGGCGTTATCGATTCCTGAATAAGCTTCAGTAAATCTTCGGAACTATTAACGGAAACCAGTTTGCCTTCACGGGCAAGCAACACCTTTCCTCTTTCTTCCGAAACCACTATCACTCATGAATCACACCGTTCCGATAGACCCAGCGCCGCCCGGTGTCTCGTTCCCCACCCTTTGGGGAGTCCCTCGGCGGAACTAAGGGGAAGGTAAGAGGCAACCTGGACAATATTATCATCCTGGATCAGCGCGGCCCCGTCATGGAGAGGAGATTCTTTATGAAATATGCTCATCAATAGTTCAGGATTTGGCTGCCCATTCAACTGTTGTCCCTCGGTAATGAATTCTTTTACCTGATCTTTCCGTTCAATGATGATCAGGGCGCCGGTTTTTCGTTTTGCCAGTGTGAAAACACCTTTTGCGAATAAGGGTATCCATTTTTCCGGGCTTGTGGATTTACGGAGGCCAAAGGCGCGTAGGGGGTTGACGCGCTCAAGAACCTTCCGTATTTCAGATTGGAAGAGGATAATTATGAGGATTATCAGGACCTGCCAGAATATCTGGAAGACCCAGGTGGTAAGAAAAAGGCCCCATATCTCGGCTATAGTGAATACGAATCCCAGGACAAGGAGCCCGACCAGCGCTTTCAGCGCTTTGGTTCCCCTGAACCAGAGGTAGAGATGATAGGTTACTATGGATAAGAAAAGGATGTCGAGCAAATCCTGTAATCTGAGATTGGTTATAATTGCGACGAGATTCATGGATTACCCTCAATTATATTAGACCGTTGACTTTCAATTAGCGACAATACATTGAAAAGTCAAGAAAAATGGGGATTATTTTATCGTGTAAATGAGCCTGAAATGATGACGAGAACCTGAATATACGATTGATATTGTGAAAATATCGTGATTAAATAGTGTGACAATGAAGCAAGAGGAGGATGCCATGTCAGAAAGACTGGTAAAAAAGGTTGTTTTTCCCAATGGCGGGGAGTTTTCCGTGGTCATCCATGACCTTCTCAAGGAACCGGTGGACTGTATCGTCAATGCGGCAAATGGGATGCTGGCCCATGGAGGGGGTGTGGCGGCCGCAATTGCACGGGCTGCCGGAAAAGAGCTTATAGAAGATGGAAACAGGCTCGTCAGGGAAGAAGGGGAAGTGCCGACAGGTGGCGCGGTGGTTACGACGGCGGGGAATCTGCCATTTAAGGGCGTCATTCATGCGGTGGGTCCCCGCATGGGGCAGGGAGATGAAGAGAGAAAACTGACACAGGCGCTGGAATCATCATTCTTCAGAGCGCATGAAAAAGGATGGTCTTCTCTTTCATTTCCGGGAATAAGTTCCGGGATCTTTGCGGTGCCGCATGACATATGCTCCAGGGCCTATATAACTACCGTGAAGGATTTTTATGATCAGTATCCCGGATCGTTGCTGAAAAATATTCGTTTATGCCTCTTTGAAGGCCCCCTGCTGGATGCGGTGAAAAAAGAAATGGAGCTCTTTTAATCCACAGATTTCGCAGATTACATGGATTACTCTGATAACTTGAAGTGCGATGCGAAATCCGCAGGGTTTAATTCCCTGCGGTGTGCTGTGACCGGGATGATGATCCACGCCTTTGATGTCCCTCCGCATGGCGCGAGGTTAACGAATGAATTTTGAGAGGAGGGCGCCGATCTCCTGAGAAAGGGTTTTTTTGATGTGTACTTTCAGATAGAGATCGCCTGCGCCGGTTCCGGTGTTTCCCAATTCACCCTGCCCGGCAATCCTAATCTTCTGACCGTCGCGTATGCCCGGGGGTATCTTGACGATGATCTTCTTGTCCCGCCTCCAGTGTGTATATTCATGGGGGCCACCAGCCCAGGCCATTTGAGGAGTCAGGCGAATTATATCAACTATATCTTTTCCCCTTTCAGGCAATTCAATGCCGCTCAATCTTTTAAAGGCATACCGCGTCAGCTTTCCAAGTATTCCATTTTGAGGTAATTGCCGGGGGGTGCCACGCCTCCCTTGCCCGGCTTTTCTGCCGAATCCCCCGGTAAAGATGTATCCCCGGCCTGTAACGCCCCTGCTATTGAAATGAAACGTACGGGCGCCTTTACTCCCGGCATCCTTGAATATCTCATCGAAACCTCTCAAACCGAATGATTGCGCAAGTTCTTCGAATATCTTGTTGATGTCTGATCCGCTGAAGATGTCCTGTTCCGAATAGTTATGCCTGAAATGATTGTAGGCGGATGAGCCGTACCTTTGTTTCAACGTATCATATTCTTCACGTTTCTGAGGGTTTGACAGGACGGCGTATGCCTCGTTAATGGCCTTCATCTTTTCTGCCGCTTCCGCGTTTCCGTCATTGCGATCGGGATGGTACTTCAGCGCCAGTTTTCTGTAACAATCCTTGATGCGATCGGAATCTGCGCTTTCATCAATACCGAGAATTTCATAGTAATCCCTGTTTTCCATGTCAGATGTTCCTTTCCGTTGCGGCGTGAAGGTATAACAGAAATATTCTTTACAGCATAATATAATCATGATTATATTACAGGCAACTATCTTTCACGTAAACGGAAGGAGAGTATGTTTATAACTCATTACCGGAACATGGATAGAAGAAAGGATGAAAAAATGGAAATTGTCGGTAAGGCAAACAGCATGGTTGATCAGGTTGCATACCAGGAAGAGTCCGTAGTGAGCAAAACGTTGATCGATAAAAAGGTGGGCACTGTGACACTCTTCGCGTTTGGCGAAGGGCAGGGTCTAAGTGAGCATACGGCCCCCTTTGATGCGATGGTTTGCATACTGGACGGGGAGGCCGAAATTACCATAGCGGGAAATCCTATACTCGTTAAGGCGGGTGAGATGATTATAATGCCCGCAAATAAACCGCATGCATTGATGGCTATTAAAAAATTCAAGATGATGCTGATCATGATCAGGGCATAGGAAGGGAACTGTAATAGTGTCGATTTTGTTTACTCCGGGGACAATTAGTGAAGTGAAGGTAAAAAATAGATTCGTTCATTCCGCTACACACGAGCGCATGGCTACGAGAAATGGCGAGATAAAGGAAGAAATTATCGAGAGATACCGTAATCTGGCAAGGGGAGAGGTGGGTCTCATAATTACTGGACATATGTATGTTCACTTGCTGGGACGGGCAGGTGGACGTCAGGTTGGGATTTATACCGATGAAATGATTCCTGGACTGAAGAGGGTGGTTGATGCGGTTCATAATGAAGGTGGAAAGATTGTATTTCAACTGGCCCATGCGGGAAGGCAGACGAGAAAGAGGTTGATCGGTGAAAACCCGATTGGGCCTTCGACGCTGCGCAGGGATCCCGTATTTTTCGTTAAACCGAGGGAAATGACGCAGGAAGAGATCAATGAAGTTATCGAATCTTTCGGTAATGCCGCATATCGTGCTGCCGAGGCCGGTGCCGATGGGATTCAACTGCACGCAGCCCACGGATATTTGATCAGCCAGTTTCTCTCTCCTTTTTTCAACAAAAGGAACGATGCCTGGGGAGGTTCCGATGAAAATCGTTTCAGGTTTCTCAGGGAAATTGTACTGACGATCAAAAAGGAATTCCCTCGAGACAGGGCCATTTTGATAAAGATGAATGCCCATGA
>JAUVXT010000145.1 GCA_030603465.1 Deltaproteobacteria bacterium | reverse complement strand
CCATGGTGAGCTGTGTCCACGCCATGGCCCATACCGTGGGCGCCCATTTCCGAGTTCCACATGGCGTTGCCAATGCCATCCTTCTGCCGCACGGCATGGAATACAACTTTGAAGAGGGAAAGGAAAAATTTGCACGAATGGCCCCCCTCATGGACATAGAGACAGCGGGGCTCTCCGCAGATGATGGGGCGAGAAAGGCAATCGCAGCGGTACGAAACCTGACCACTCAATTGAATGAGCTGGGCGTACTCCCCATACGATTGCGCGATGCGGGCGTTCCCGCGGAATCACTGCCCCATATTGCCGAGATGTCCCTTGAAGATGGGAGCAGTTTCTATAATCCACGCGAGATGACGGCGGAAGACCTGCTTGTTCATCTGAAAAATGCATATTGACGCCAAAGGAGAAAACTATGGGACTTTTTAAAGATTCCGAAACATTTGAGAAGGTACTGGGAGGCTTTTTCGGACTGGTTGGTGAAACACCGGAAGTGGCCGAAAAACTTCTGGCCTCGAAACTGGTAATACGCTTTACCTATACCGACCCCGATGTCGTTCTCGTCGTCGATTGTTCCGGCGATGAAATAAGGGTGATCCCCGGAGACACGGAGATGAAGGCGGAGGTGAATATGTGGATGTCTTCGGATATCGCCCATAAATTCTGGTTCGGAAAGGTCAACCTGACGGCAGCCCTCACACGTGGGCAGATGAAGGCAAAGGGCCCCATTCCCCAGATACTCAAGCTCCTCCCCGCCATCAAACCGACCTACGCCATGTACCCCAGGTATCTGGAGGAATACGGCTTCGGAGAATACAATATCTATTAGTAAGTTAGAAATTATTTTCTGCGTTTCCTTGCAGAAAATAATTTCGTTAACACACTTATCCCGTTTATCGGGGTTAGGAGCGTTCAATGCACGGATATGCCGGAAAGATACTCTCTGTCGATCTCACATCGAATACCATTGAAACATCGCCCCTGGATAGCGATTTCGCACGAAGGAACATAGGGGGCATAGGTTTCGCGGCGAACGTCTACTTCGACCTCATCAAGGACAATCCCCGCTTCGACGCACTGGACCCGGACAATCCTTTTGTCATCATGACGGGTCCCCTTGCGGGCATAAAGTTAAACGGCGTCGCCCGTTGGGTGTGCGCCACCAAGTCCCCCCTGACGGGTTTCTGGGCGGACGCAAATATCGGCGGACATTTCGGCGCCCATCTGAAATTCGCCGGCTATGACGGCATCGTAATAACCGGCTCCGCACCCAAGCCGACCTACCTCTTTATAGAAAATGACAGGGTTGAACTTCGCAGCGCGGAAAAGTACTGGGGGAAGGATGTATATGTCACAACCGACGAGATGATTGCCGATCTTTCCGATAAATCGAATGGCTCGGCTCAGGTCTTCGCCATAGGACCTGCCGGTGAAAACCTCGTAAGATTCGCTTCCATCGCCAACGATAAGAGCCATTTCGCCGGACGGGCAGGCATGGGGGCGGTCCTGGGTTCGAAGAAACTCAAAGCTGTTTTTGTGAGAGGAACTGGGGGGATAGATATCGCTCACCCGGACAGACTGGAAACACTGAACGACAAATTAAAAGATGCCTACGATGAAAGCATCTTCATCGAAGCCGTCAGAAACTTCGGCACCGTCACCTACATGGACGTGGGAATCATATCGGGCGATATTCCCATGAAGAACTGGCAGCAGACAGAGTGGGAGGACTTCGACGCCATAGGCCCCCTCGCTTACGAAGAAAAGATACTCACCGGTCGAAAGACCTGTTACGGCTGCGGCATCGCCTGCAAGCGTGAGGCGGAGGTAAAGGAAGGCCCCTTCAGATTCCCCAACGGTCCCGGTCCTGAATATGAAACGGTGGCCGCCTTCGGCTCCATGTGTCTCAATTCGGACATGGAATCGATAGGAAAATTAAACGATATCTGCAACCGTTACGGCATGGATACGGTCAGTTGCGGATCGACCGTCGCCTTTGCCATAGAGTGTTTCGAAAGGGGGCTTATTTCGGAAGAGGACACCGGCGGCATCAGTCTCACATGGAGAAATGCCGAAGCTATCGTAACATTGACGGAAAAGATAGGAAAGCGTGAGGGATTCGGCGCCATACTTGCCGAGGGAAGCGAACAGGCCGCCAACCGGATCGGGGGAAAGGCAAGTGATTTTCTCACAACTGTCAAAGGCTTGGAAGCGGCGATGCACGATCCAAGGAGTTATCACAGCTTTGGCCTCGCCTATGCCGTCTCTCCCAGGGGCGCCTGTCATACTGAGAGTCCCATCTTTCCCATTCAAAGCGGGGGGCTCTATTTCCCGGATATACCGGAATTGGCGGACGAACAAATCGCTATGGATAGCATGGGCAAGGCCCCTTTTATCATCGCCTGCCAGGACTTCGGAACCTTTCTGACCGGTTGCGCTGTCTTCTGCAATCTCGGCATCTCACCCCTCAACGCTTCACAGGCTGTCGAAATAGTGAATCATGTCACCGGTTTTGACTACACCATCGACGAGGTGACAGATATAGGGAAGAGGATCTGGTACCTCCAACGGGGGCTTTCCAATCTCTTCGGAGCCAGAGACGTCGACGACAGGTTGCCGAAACGCCTGATGACCCCTCTGGAAGAAGGCCCTTCAGCGGGAAGCGTACCCGATATGGACCTCATGCTGAAGGAATATTACGCACTGAGAAACTTCACCGGCGAGGGAATTCCCGAGAAAGGGGTGTTAATAAAGCTTGATTTGCCCGAATTGGCAGAGCTTCTCTATAAAGGAGGATGAAATGTCCGATCTGAATGAAACATTTGAAAGGGCCGTCCAAGAGGTAAAAACGCTCCCCGAGAGACCGGCTAACGATATACTGTTACGTCTATACGCATTGTACAAACAGGCCAAAACGGGAGATGTTTCCGGGGAAAAACCGGGATTTACCGATTTCGTGAGACGCGCCAAATACGATGCATGGGAAAAGACGCATGATTGCCCCTGTATTGGTATCGTTATCGGGACTGCTGTGATCCTGTCCTTTTTCTGTCCCCACTTTGACTTCAGTCTCAGATATTTTTTGGCAAGACAGGGATCTCCCCAGATGTTTAACCCGTGTTTCCTTGCATACCGCTCAGCATCACTGAATTCCTGATCATATTTCCGGCTCGATCCATACTTGGTATAGTACGGAGACAGTCCCTGCCTGACCAGTGCTATGTTGAAATTTTTGCCATCAACAAAAACATAGGCCAAAAGCCTGCCGTAGTGCCCCCTCCGCTTTCCCTCAAACTCAAGATCAATATATTTTCCCGCGAGGCGGCTTTTGGTGTAGTTGGATGCTATCTTTCCCATCGGTACGTTTCGCTTTTGATCGCGATGGACAGACCCATGGGGGCAATCCATCATTTTTTGAACCCCACATCCAATTTAAAAGGCGGTTTTTTCTTCTCCCATGGAAAAACATCGCCGTAATATGCCAAACGCAGCTCATGCTCCCCCGCGGGAATAGCAACCGTCCTGCTTTCCTTCCAGGTTTCCCCGGCCCATGCCTCAATAAATCGCCCGTCAAGCAGGAGTTTCCATGCTCCCCCCCTGTCCCCGGCAAATGAAATATCAATATCCCTTACCGGCCGGCCAACTCGAAACGGCGCCTTCCATGAAGGCAACCCGTCGTAATTTCCACTCCATTTCCAGGCATCGGGAACGATTCTATCCATCTCAAACATTTTGATCTTCCGCTCAAGATTTTCCAGCTCAGCCTGATCCTCCCCTGTCCTCGAATTACTCAACAGGAGATATCGAAGATGAATCCATGCGGGAAAATATTGAGGATTTAATTTTAATACTTCCCGATACTGCGACACCGCCACTTTCGAATGTTTCTCTTCCTCGGCGATTCTCCCCAGAAAATAAGCAATGTCCACCGGAGAGTCCTTTTTTCTGTTTTTCAACTCACGAAGAGCACATGCAGCGCCTTTCAGTCCGTTCGGCAATTCTATATCACCCCCCCTTCGTTCCCGGCTTTTAAGGGCATGCAGCATATCTCCACGGGCAAAAAGGGCACCCGGATGACCCGGATCCAATCTCAGGATTTGTCTCAAAATCTGTTTATCTTTCTTCCCTGACCGCCTTCCGTTTTTCTTGAACACTCCCCAGAGCTTCTCAACCTCGCGCTTCTTTCTTATATTTCCTCTCCTTAAGACCTCCAGCCCTGCCTCAAAATATCCCTGATTTAAAAGATGTGAAGCTGTCAGAAAGTAACTTCCGGAATCATCAGGAAGCAATCGTTCTATTTCTCGCGCCCCATCATCTCCAAGATAAAGCACAAGTTGATCCGCAACTTTCGGCGCTAACACAGGATTGAGATCCAAAGCGGTTCTGAATCTCTCCTTCCAGGCAGTATCATCTCTCTCTTTCTTGCAACGGGCATACCATGCAAGTCTTACCATTCCCGCCTCCAGGTACCCCTGGGAAGAATAAGAACGAAGCTCCGAGGCCTGCTCAAGGGCCTTAACCGCCAGAGGAAGATAATAATCAGGATTTTTTCGCTGTCTTGCAAAGGCAGCCCAGCCCAGTTCCCGCCAGATCCACCAGGCAGTGGGGTTCCTCTTAATACCTTCAGACCAGAGATAGATATCGGGATCTTTCGATTCAATCTTTGCTCCTCCCAGGAGTTCAGACTGTTTTTCAGGATGAGTGAATATCCGGTCGGCCATCCAGGACCAGTATGTCGCATTCCCCGGAGCCAATTCCCATGCCTTCTTCAATTGCCGGTCTGTGGGGTTTACAAAAGGTACTGTCGAATTCCTGAAGGACCGGGCCAGGAAATCGGCCCGCCAGTTCCGGACAACATATTTTCCTGCCATAACCCCTCCCAGAGTCACAATGACAACCATTGCGATTCCCACCCAGAAAGGGATATTAAGCAGGCGTTCAGGACAGTCAAAGCGCTCTTCCCCTCGATGCCTTTTTGAATAAAGGGAAAGATACGTAATCGCAACGATAAGGGCCAGCAAGAAAGCATTGGCCGGTATGTGAAGATTAAAATCACTCAAAGAATGGACGGAAATGGCCACCAGCGCTCCCATCCCGCCCAGACCGATTCCCACGCTGAATCTGTCGTGGCGCCTCCGCCATCGGACTATGGAAGAAACCAGAAAAAAGATAAATCCTGCTCCGATAATGAAGAAACCCGCCCATCCAGTCTCGGCGAAAAGCTGTACCCAGTCATTATGGGCATGATCTACCAGCTTATTCATCTCAGTATGCTGATATCCGGGGAAAACGTACTCAAAAGTCCCCAGACCGATTCCTGTCAGTGGAAAATCCTTCCCCATTTCCCAGGTCGCTTTGGTCATGGCAAGTCTTGATTCAAAACCGGAATCAATATACTGAAATCGCTCCAGTACCCGATCCGCCGCTACATATCCAACATACATGCACACCACAGAAAGCATAAACACCAGGACAAAGGCATTCCGGTTTCTGAAAAAACGGGTAATGATCAACCCGGCCATAAAAATCAATCCTGTTAAGAGAGATAATGCACCTCCCCTCGATGCCGACCCAAGCAGCCCCGCAATCATCACGGCAATACACAGGAGAACAATGACCCCCTTTGCTCCAAACGTCCGGCCCAATCCTTCCATCCTGTCATACCAGGATCGTTTTCGAGAAATTCGCCTCTCTTCTCGTCCCAGAGCCCATATATACCCAACCCCCAGGCAGACCAACATTGAAAGAAACCCGGCTAAGTGATTCCTGTTAATAAAAGTGCCGGTTGCGACATCCACATAATAAGCCTTTTTCCACCATAAAATATATGGTTCACCCGATACCAGCTGAAACAGGCCATAGACACTTTCAAGCAGTCCCAGTATCAATAACCCCAGTATAATCCACTGAATCTGTCGTCGGTTTTCAATTCCGTAAAGGGCAACCCAGTAAAAGAGGAGCACGGCAGCGGCAAAGATAAGACTATTGACAGTGATGAAGGGATAGATGGAAATAGTGAATGAATGATTGGCGCCAATAATGCTTGTGGATTCCCACAGGCAATTACTCTCTGGTGACAGGACTTGAAGAATTGCTGGAGGGATCGGAATGACCTGAATGGCCACCCATATCACAAAAAAAATCCCCGCTATGGAAGGGGGATCACAAATCATTTTAAAAGGACGCGTCGGAATCCTGACTTTAACTATTATCCATCGCCATAATCCTGCCAGTAACAAACCAGAAACAGAAAGAATAAGAACTGACCGGCTCCACAGATGAACTCCGCCAAAAAAAATCGCCGCGAAACAGATTATAACAAAAACAAGAACAGCGACCATTTTTTTATACATGTGCTTTTTCGTAATCTTCACCAAAACGGATAGCCATTCCCTCTGACCCTCATAACCTATCTCTCCTCCAAAACTTCCCTTATCTTTCGTGAGAAATCCTTAATAGAAAATGGTTTCTGTATAAAAGCCTTGCACCCCCGCTCCAGTGCCCTTGTTATCTGACCATTGATGCTGTATCCACTTGAAAGGAGAACCTTGATGTCCGGGTTGATCTCTTTCAGTTTGTCATAAGTCTCGCCACCTCCCATCCCGGGCATGACCATGTCCAGTATGATTAAATCAACACTATCCTTATTACTTTCATAAATTTCCACTGCTTCTTTTCCACTTCCGGCCGATAAAACCTTATAACCCAAAACATTCAAAATCTCCCTG
>JAUVXT010000298.1 GCA_030603465.1 Deltaproteobacteria bacterium | reverse complement strand
CCTCTGGCCAGCTGTGTGTTAACGTGAACCACCCCTTTATTCATGTTCTTCATGGGGTAGTCTTCCGTTATTTTCGGCAGCCCGTCCGCATCGGCCTGGGATTTCACAACAGAACCTGCCGGCACAAATCGCAGATCGGCCACCGATACCCCCATTAAAATGACACCGGGTTCTATGACACAACCCTTCCCCACAGATGATCTAAAAATAAGCGCTTTCATACCCACAAAGGTATCATCATGAACGGCAGCAGGCCCATGGATCTGCGCCTGGTGGGCCAGAGAAACCCTGTTGCCCACATAGACAGAATACTTCTCACCCTCTACCGTATAAAGGTTTCTTTCAACAGGCCTTCCGTCTTCTTCCGTCTCCAGCCCGTGGATTACAACCCCGTCCTGAACATTTGAATCATCGCCGATGTAGAGGGGCTGTCCCTCATCACCCCTTATTGAGGCCATCGGTGAAACCATAATATGTTTCCCCATAACGACACTGCCGATAACAGATGCGAGGGGGTGCACATAACTTGTAGAATCGATTGTCGGTTCAGATACTCTGGAACTAAAATCGGCCGATACGTTTTCCCCTATCATTAACAAGCTCCTGTCTCCCTTTTATTCCTTTCCATCTCAAGTAGTTTAATCCACGTCTCGTCGACCAGCCTGCTTGTGTCATCGAAGGATCCTTCATTCCTTATGACAAAGTCGGCAAAAGCAATCTTATCATCTATAGGCATCTGAGAGTTCAGCCTGTCCATGGCCTCCCTGCGGCTGCACCCATTCCTCTTTGTTATCCTTTTTATCTGAACCTCGGCAGATGTATATACAAGGATAACCACATCGAAGCGATCCTGCCACCCTACCTCTATGAGAAGGGGTATGTCCGCAATAATAATGGCATCCTTCCTTATTTTCCGGATATCATCGACCTTCTCCCTCCATTTTACGAATACGGCGGGATGGACAATACGATTCAGATCTTCCCTTCTTTTCCTATCGCTAAAGACGATTTTCCCCAGCTTTATCCGGTTTATGGTGTTATCTTCATTAAGAACCTGCCTCCCGAAGGCATCAACAATACCTTGCCATGCGGCACTGTCCGGTTTCTCTGCCAGGTGGGCAAGGTTATCGAAATCAATCACATATGCCCCCTTCTCTCTAAAATAGCGGGCAACCGTTGATTTTCCGCTGCCTATCCCACCCGTCAACCCTACCTTCAGCATAGTTTCAACCCTGTACCTAATAAGCTTTTACAAAAGAGATAATAGAAATTATGCTCGGGTTTTTATATCCCTTGCACTGATACAGCATAATTCTTATCTCATTAAATGACAAGGGAATCTTCCACCTCTTTTTCCATAAAAAAAGATGGCGCCGACATAACCTTTCAACTTGACACCCACTCTTACTATTATATATTGTCAATTTTCTCCGTCGTAAAGGGGAAAATAGTTTCATGTTTTCGCATTTTAACATCGCACATATGACTCTGTAGGATTTACGCAATAACGTAGAGTACAGTTAATCTTTAGCTTCCTATCAAGACATATGCCGGGTGGATACGACACACAATTTTTTCAGCACAAGGAGGCTCGGGTTGAAAGAAAACAAAGAATCAAAAGCTTATCCCGTAAGGATTCAGGACAATACATTCCGGGACGGCCATCAGTCTATTTACGCAACCAGGATGAAGACAGAAGATATGATCCCCATTGCCGAAGAGATGGATGAAATGGGATTCTGGGCAATGGAGGTGTGGGGAGGCGCAACCTTCGACACCATGCACCGTTTCCTCGATGAAGACCCCTGGGAAAGACCAAAGATTCTTAAAAAATACATAAAAAAGACGCCTTTTACCATGCTGCTGAGAGGACAGAATCTGGTGGGATACCGCCAGTACCCCGACGATGTGGTTCGTGCCTTTGTTGACAAGGCATGCGAAGTCGGCATCGACGTATTCAGGGTCTTCGATGCGCTGAATGATCTGAGAAATTTCGAGACCGCCGTGGATAGGGTCAAGGCGAACGGGAAGCATTTCGAAGGCGCTGTCTGCTACACCCTCACGGAGAGACACCTGGGCGGCGATATATTCAACCTCGATTACTACACAAAAAAGGCCAGGGCACTCGAGGCGATGGGAGCGGATACGATCTGCATCAAAGACATGGCGGGAATCTTCGCCCCCTACGACGCCTACCAGTTGATTGCGGAACTGAAGAAACATGTTTCCGTTCCCCTTCATTTACACACGCACTATACGAGCGGAATGGCGGCGATGACTTACATAAAGGCCATTGAAGCGGGTGTCAGTATCGTGGACACCTGCCTGGCGCCCTTTGCCCTGCGGACATCAATGCCGGCCATAGAACCGCTTGTCGTGTCCCTTCAGGGAACAGAGTGGGACACCGGCCTCGATCTTTTCAAACTCCTGAAACTGGGGGAACACCTAGAGGAGATAGCGCCAAAATATGAAAAATTTCTCGTTGCCAACAGGTTATCGGTAATCGATAGCGGTGTCCTGGCCCACCAAGTACCGGGCGGCATGATCTCCAACCTCATCAGCCAGTTAAAAGAGATG
>JAUVXT010000066.1 GCA_030603465.1 Deltaproteobacteria bacterium | reverse complement strand
CGGGAAGCAGACCTTTTATTTCTTCAAGGATAGTTGAAACCTTCCATATAAACATCCCGCTATTCCAGAAAAAACCGCCATCCTTAAAGAATACGTTAGCCGTCTCGGCATCGGGTTTTTCACGGAAGGATTCTACATCATAGATGTCTCTGCCTCCTGCTGTTCCCACCGTTTTGCCCTTTTCGATATAACCGTAACCCGTCTCAGGTCCCGAGGGTGTAATCCCGATTGTAATGAGTGACGATGTTTTCTTAGCCATTTCACCGGCGGCCGCAAGTGTTTCGAGAAAATCACTTTCACCCGCAATGAGATGATCGGCCGGCAGGACAACCATGGTATCGTCGGGATCTTTTTTCTTTAGATAAAGAGACGCGAGACCTATGCATGGCGCGGTATTCCTTCCCACCGGTTCAACTATGATATTTTCACGAGGCAGATCCGGCAGCTGTGCCGCCAGGTCCTCCGCATGGCTGGCCACTGTCACTACATAGATATTGTCCTCATCTATGAGAGGTTTTATCCGATCCACAGTCTGTTGGATTATTGATCTTTTACCGGCAATTTTCAGTAAATGCTTCGGCTTCTTCTCTCTGCTGAGGGGCCAGAATCTTGTCCCCCTGCCACCCGCCATGATTACTGCATACATAACCTGTCCCCTCTTTATCTTTTAAATTTCTTCACCCGAAAAGGGTATCGTTAATTCACAAATCCCCCCGTCAACAACGACACGCAAAGGATACTGATTTTTTTCAAAAACCTTCATCATCGATTTATTATCCGTCAATACATCGGCAGTAAAACCCTTGATACCCCTGGACTTCGCTATCTTAACGAGCAATTTGAAAAGATAGGTACCCACTCCCGATCCCTGATATTTTTCATCCACAATAAAGGCCGTATCGGCAAAGGGTCGGTCATCGAGTCGCACATAACGACCTTCTGTAATTATACGCTCCACGCCCGATTCCTCCAAAATCCCCACAATCGAAATGGTCCGTCCGTAGTCTATATTTACATATTCCTGCATCTTCGTGTGAGGCATAGTCTTGATGGGACTGAAGTATCTGTAGTAAACCGCCTTGTCTGAAAACCGGTAGAACAGTCGTCTCATGTCATCCTCATCCGAAGGTCTTATTACCCTGAAACGAACTATGATATCATCTTTAAACGTATGGGTGTAAGATATGTCACCCGGATAGAGATGCCCCAATTCAGTGAGGTATATCTGGTCAGAAAAGATAATATTTGCATCCTTGGCCTTATTTACAAGTTCTTTTCTGTCATCGGGATGAGCGATATCGATTAATGCCAGGGCCCTCTCCCTGACCGATCGTCCCTTCAGGTAGGCAATACCGTATTCTGTGGCAATCAGATCGAGCGATATGGTATCGGTAAACTGATTCGGGTAATCTTCAATTGAAAGGAGGACATTGGGACTCCCCTTCAAGTTTCTGCTGGGAAGCGCAAAGATGGTCTTCCCTCCATTTGATAATGCGGATCCTTCGAATAATTCTGCCGTCTCTCCGGGGCCGATTGCAATACTCCCCTTTCCTATGTGGAGGGCAACCCTGCCCGATAAATCCACCTTCCTCGCCGGAATTATTCCCACAAATTTATCATTGTACCCCATGTTTCTCGGATCGGCACAGATATCAAGCCCCTGGAACTCAATGGCGGGATTATGGTTTAACCAGACCATCAGCTCCGGTGTGCCCTGAGCGTATGAGACCACCGTTTTGCCCTTAAAATAGCGCTTGCGCCTATTGGTAACGGCTCCGCTTTTCATGAGATTCATTACTGTGTCTGTCATCATTAACGAGTGAACACTCAGGTCTCTCTTATTGCGAAGATGCTTTCCCAACTCCTCAAACAAGGGTACTGCAAAGAAAGACAGACAGCTTCCATCTTCTATCGCGGAAGCAACATTTGCGGCTATTCTATTGAAAATCTCTTCATCGGGCCATTTGGGAAAATAGAGCGGCGGATAGGTAGATCGAACAAAACAGTCAAATTCTTCGGCATTGACAAGCGTATCCCCCAGAGTAAAAGGAATCTTATCGTTGATTACCCCGGCAACAAAAGTCGCCTGCTCCATTGCATGCCTTGCAACATCCACAGAGACACCCAAACTCGCTATTCCCTCCTTGTCAGGCGGTGTAATCTGTACAAAGGCTGCATCAATCCTTATAATACCCGATTTAAAGAGTTCAGGAATGCGAGAAAACCGACAGGGAATCAGGTCAATTCGCCCCGCCGTGATTGCTTCGCTGGCCACCCATCCCGAGAAAAATGTCTTTAAACGATATTTCTGGGCATAACTTTCGTCGATGGGTATTGCCTCACCCAGGCTGATTAGCTGAACAAGCTCAAGATCCCTTAGATTGTTGGCATTGGAAGCCATGAGGTGCTTTATCAAAGTGCGTGGCTCGGCAACGCCGGTCCCCAGGAAAATACTCATTCCCGGTTTGATTTTTGAAATGACTTCCTCCGGAGAAACGATCTTATCTTTCCATGATTCAGGCATTTTTGTTCCCTCATTCAGGAGGTCTCAAGGTGACCCCACGATTTTCTTCATTAATTATATCAATTTATCCGGTATTATCAAGGTAAATAGGTAAATCTAATTCCCCTGAACCGGTCCTGAAAATAACCCATACTGGTTTTATGAAAAAATGTTCTTTACGTTTGGCATGAATTACAGTATTTTTAAACAGCAATTCTAATCCGTTCGTCTTTTAAGAAAGGAAATTCCAGATGAGAAATATACTTATCACAGGTACGGCGGGGTTCATAGGGTTTCATCTGTCTATGAAACTGCTGGAACGTGGTGATACAATATTTGGAGTAGACAATCTAAACAGCTATTATGATGTGAATTTGAAAAAGGCGAGACTTTCTCTACTTGAGAAACAGGGCAGATTCCATTTTCACGCGATAAATATCTCTGATCAACGTCAGACAGAGTCACTCTTCAATGAAAATTCCTTTGACATTGTTGTAAACCTGGCGGCCCAGGCCGGGGTCCGTTACTCTCTTGAAAATCCGCGTGCATATATCGATAGCAATCTTGTCGGTTTCACCAATATCCTCGAGGGATGTAGATATAAAAATATAAAGCACCTTGTATTTGCATCATCCAGTTCGGTGTACGGGGCAAACACTCAAATGCCCTTTTCCGTGCATCAGAATGTGGATCACCCCGTCAGCCTCTACGCGGCAACGAAGAAGGCGAACGAACTCATGGCTCATACCTATGCGAGCCTCTACAATATTCCATGTACGGGACTGCGTTTTTTCACCGTTTACGGCCCTTGGGGACGTCCCGACATGGCGCTCTTTCTTTTCACAAAAGCCATCTTAAGGGGTGAGACCATCGATGTATTTAACCACGGAAAGATGCGGCGCGATTTTACATATATCGACGATATTATCGAAGGCGTCATACGCACAATGGAAAGGATCCCCGGAGGCGATCCTGACTGGTCCGGAGATAATCCCGATCCGGGGACAAGTTTCGCTCCCTACAAAATCTACAATATCGGCAACAATAACCCGGTTGATCTTATGCATTTTATTGAAACACTGGAGAAATACCTCGGGAAAAAAGCGGAAAAGAATTTTCTCCCCATGCAGCCCGGTGACGTTCCCGCAACATACGCGGATGTCGATGATTTAACGAGAGACGTCGGATTTAAACCTGACACGCCTATTGAAGATGGTATCATAAGATTTGTCGAGTGGTACCGAAGTTACTACAATGTTTGACATATTCATCCATACTTCGACACGAACCATCAATAACTATGTTTTTTGATTCCGACCGTTTATACCTCACTTCCACGGGAAGGCTTGCGCGAAGATTGCGTCACAGGTTCCGCATGAGATGCATCGGAGACGGCATGCGTGGCTGGCACCCGCCTCAGGCCGTGAGCCTCAATGCCTGGCTGCAAAATGTATGGACGGAATCGTGGCCGGAAAGAGTGCCGGCATCCGATATTTTACGAACCAATCTCTGGTACAGACTGACTTCGGAAATACCCCCTCCGTCATCCTTTGAAAGAGATCTCGGGCTATGCAGTCTCCTTGATGAAAATTATGGCGTCATGATCCGCCACAGACTTGAGCCTGCGGCAGGCTTCCCCTCTACACCCCTCGTGGAATGGAGAAGAAAAATAAGCAGGGCATTCAAGGTGGGTCTTGATCGGGAAGGATGCTTCCACCCTGCCGAATTACCCATTCTTGTTTCCGGCGCGATTTCAAAAAATAATGAAATCTGCCCCGGTAAAATATCACTCTCAGGATTCGAGTCGCCGGCACCCATTGAAAAAGATCTATTTTCCCTTCTCGAAAAGAAGGCCCATGTCGAATATTGCGCGACTCAAAAGGGAAAACCTGAAGAGCTGAGGGCCATTGCCCTCCCCTCTCCCGAACAGGAGGTGCGATATCTGATTCACTGTCTCGCCGGAAACGCCCTATCTGTTCCTCTCAGTAGAATAGGAGTCATCGCACCCGACTTGAATGTCTACGCGGACATACTGGAAGAAGGACTGAAGGAAATATTGGGAGATAATCCCTCTCAAGGGTCACAGTGGTTTAATATTACCCTGGGGAAATCGCTCAATGATTCACCACTGGTGAAGGCGGCCCTCCTGCCACTAAGATTCCTGACGGGAAGAGAGCCGCGGAATCTCTTTCTTTCTCTTTTACTCTCCCCGTACTATGGGTGCTGGCAGGGTCAAAGGCATGCGATTGCCAGGGCCGACCGGGTCTGGAGGGAATGTTCCATAGAATCGGGCCTGGACAATATGATTGCCTCCCTGACAAAGCGAGGCTCCACCCTCCCGGAAAAGATTCTTTCCGGCGGCGCAAAAAACATAACTTCCTTCTGCAGGATCAATACCGAAAAGCCAGAGGAGACCACCTCTTGGATTAAAAAGCTGACGGAACTATGGTCCGATCTCGGATTTCCGGTGATTTCCGACGAGAAGGACACACTGGCATGGAGGCACCTGGAGAGTATCCTGAATGACATGCAGGCCACTCTTTCGAAAGAACGGATGACTGCGCAGGAATTCCTCGCGTTTTTAAACCATGTGGTATCGCGGAAAAAGACCCAAACAAGCGCCTCTGAAGAGGCAGGTATTCAGGTCATGGGACTCATCGAATCGCGGGGACTCGATTTTGAAAAGATATATATCCTGGACATGAATGACCGTTCACTTCCCCAGCCTGTACGGCCACTTCCCTTGCTCGACACGGCGGAGCGAAGGGTTGTTCAGGGTGGAACGACCCACAGTCAGTATGATTTTGCCAGGAAGGCCTTTTACGGAATCCTCGGTTCCGCTCCCCGCATAACTCTCCTCAGGGCGAAACAAAAAGATTCGGAATTGCTCTCCCCCTCACCCTTCTGGCCCGGACCTGAAATACAAGAGTCCATCGATATTTGGCGTGAACCAGACCCCGCTTGGCTTAGGGCAGACTGGTTAAAGTCTTCCTTTAAGGGACTGAACGCGGCAAAGGGACGGGACATGATTGCTGATTTTAGGCAAAAGATCGCAAAAAGGGATCTCCATCCCGATCCGGACATTGTTCCTCAGATTCTCTCTCCCAGTGACATGGAAAAGGCCGTCAAATGTCCCTACATCTTTTTTGTTTCCCGCATCCTGAAAATAGAAGAACTTGAAAGGGTACAGCAGGGAGTCTCGCCGAAGGAGCGAGGGATTCGTTTACATCGTATACTGGCATCCTTCACAAGAAGGGCAAGAAAGTCCGGTCCCGACCTTTTCAGCAACAGGGAAGCTGTTCTGGAACTTCTCACCATATGCGTCACAGAGGAACTCCGCGATGTTGAAAGAGATCCGCACTGGCAGGTGGAGCGTAAACTTTTGCTGGATTCGGGTGCATCGATTGCACCGGGACTCCTCATCGCCTGGCTCGATGAAGAGATAAGGCACCGCCAGGATGGGTGGCAGTGCATAACCGAAGAGGCCGGTTTTACCGATCTCGGTGACAGTGGCTGGCCATTTTCGCTTCGTGGTCGCATAGACAGAATAGATTACATGAAAGATCGGGAGATTGTCTGCTGGGACTATAAAACGGGAAACATACCGAAGGCGGCCGCCATTGTTCATCAATTCACCTCGCCCCAGCTTCCCCTCTATCTCCTGGCGGTCAGGAAGGGGAAGGTGTCGGACACGGAAAAATATTTGAAGACCGACACAACGCTTTCCGCTGGATACATGCAGTTAAAATCCCTGAAGGCGGTTAAAATACATACCATCGACACGATCGAATCATCTCTCGACGAATGGATCGGGGTCATATCCGATCTGGGAAAAATCCTCAATAAGGGTGATTTCCCGGCAACACCATTCCCCGTATCACTGTATGAAAAGAGTAACGACACCTGCAAAGATTGTTCCCTTATCACCGTTTGTGAAAAGGGTTTGTATCCGGAAATCATGATGGCGGAAGAATTCAACATTGAGAATTAAGCATTAAGGATTTGGATAGAGATTTTCATGGAAAAGACACATATTCCCCTTATCGATCAAAAAGAACGCCTGTCAGCTCTCGACACAACCTCCTCTCACCATGTCGAATCACCGGCCGGATCGGGGAAAACCCTCTTGCTTATCATGAGATTTCTCAAGCTGCTTGTAGAGGTCGGCAATCCACAGGAGATTATCGCCCTCACCTTTACAGAAAAGGCAACGGGAGAGATGCATGGCCGTATCGTTCAGTACCTCGACAAGGCCAGCAAATCGGAAAAACCCGAGAATAAGCTGGATGAAGAACTCATCAGCCTGGCTGCCGAGGCCCTGAAACGGCATGGGGATCACATAGAGTCGATCACTTCTTCCGACGTTCTCAACATAATGACCTTTCACGGCTTTTGCAGCTATATTACACGGCGAGCCCCCCTCGAGGCGGGCCTCGCGCCCGACTATGAAATCGTCGACGAGGAGAGACAATCCGAGATTATCGAAGAAGCGATAGATTCCGCCCGCGAAAGGATTTTTTCCTATCCTTCAGATGACATAAAGAGAACATCTCTGGAGAAAAGATTGCTTCGCCACAATAACAGCTGGTTCGGCTTATCGGAAGAACTTAAGAATATCTTAATGAGGAGGGATCGTTTCGCGGACCTTACGCGATTTGTAAGAGACGCGGTTGACCGTGGACTGTCATCACTATCCGCGGTTATCCATGAAAGACTTCGCATATATATCGAAGGCTCTCTCTCTATCCTTCGGGAAAAATTTCTGCTCTCGGAACTGGGCAGCAGGTGGGATGATTTTTTCAACCATCTCTCCTCGCAGGAAGCGGAATCAGCCCTGTCGATTCCCCCTGCCCTGCCGACTCACAAATGGGAAGATCTCGAATCATGGCAAAGCATAGCAGAGGCCCTCCTTACACAGAAAGGAACTCCGAAAAAGGTGATGGGTCCCAAATACGGATTTTACCCCAAATTCAAGAAGACGGAATGGGGGCAACTCATCACCGGACTGACCGAAGATCTCAGTTGTCTCCTCCATGAAGCCAGAGGGTTGCCGCAAGTCGATACACCCGGTGTCCTCATTGAAGAACTTTCAGATTTCATCATCCTGGCAGTCGAGGTGATAGGCGAATACGAAGATTTATGCCGCAAGAGGCATGTTGCCGATTTTATACACCTGGAGCAATCGGCGCTTCGTGCGCTCGACGGCAGTAATCCCTCGGAATTGCATCTCTATCTCGATTACCGGATACGGCACCTCCTTGTCGACGAATTTCAGGACACAAACGAAAACCAGTGGGAGTTGATAAAGAGATTGTGCAGCGGATGGACGGGGGAAGACGGGAAAACAGCCTTCATCGTCGGCGATCCCAAACAGTCTATCTACGCATTCAGAAATGCCGAGGTCCGCTTATTCCTTGAGGCAAAAGAGGGGATTCCCCTGTCCGGGCATGGCACCCTTCCCCTCTCAAATCATCAGTTGAAGACCAACTTCAGGTCAACGAAAAAACTGATAGAATGGATAAACGGTCTCTTCGGCACCACGGTAATGACAAATCCGGATAATGACGCCGATGAAGTGCCCTTCAGCCCTTCAGCGCCGAAAGACGGAAAAGACGAAGATACCACCATCTCTCTAAATCTTTTCCACAACGAAGACAAGGAACGGACGAAGGACAACGAAGCCCTTTGGCTTGCCCGGAAGACGAAGGAGATCCTGAAAGAGACGGGCGGAGAAAAATCGATAGCCATACTTCTTTTTACCAGGAATCGTCTTCATAGATATCTCAGGGCCTTTAAGGATGAAGACGTTCCCCTGCAGGTAGAAGAAGGCCTCGGCCTTAAAAAAAGGCCCGAAGTACGATACCTCCTCCAGACGGCAAGGGCATTTGCCAATCCCCATGATGACCTCGCCTTTGCCTCTCTTCTTAGATCCCCCTGGTCATGGTTTGACATAAAAACCCTTCACAAAACGGCCACCGAAAGTCCTGAAAGCTGGATGGAAAAGATACGCCTCGCCGCAACATCGAACCCGGAAATGGAAAATCTCCTGCGGACATGCGATCGCGAATTCATCAGGCTGGGAAGGGATCCCCTGGGAAAGATCGTAAAGAGGTTCTGGGAAGACCTCGACGGCCCGAGAAAGACCGCCTATCTTTACGGAATGGCCGGCGTTTCCAACTGCCTTCGTTTTTTCCAGCTACTTGAAGAGATGGAACGGGGGATACCTCAGGAAACACTGAATAACCTGGAACGAAAAATAGATTCCATCTATGAACCTTCCGATCCCCGGGCATCGCTATCTCCCGTCCAGTTGATGACCATTCACAGGGCGAAGGGGCTGGAGTTCGATATCGTTTTTATCCCCTTTATGGACTGGAAACCCCTTGCCAGCGGGTCCACGGCACCCCCTCCCTATCTACTGGAGAGGATACCGGGCACGGGTGGGAAACACATTATGGCAATGGGAGCGGATTACCGCACAGGGGAAGCATCAAAAACCTACAATTTGCTACGTAAACTTCAGAGGAATAGAAAATGGGGAGAGGCGAAGCGATGGTTTTACGTCGCAGCGACAAGGGCACGAAGCAGATTGATTATGAGTGGAATCGTAAGCGCGAAGGATGAAATGATCACTGTGCCCGATAAAAGTATCCTCAGCTTTGTCATGAAACATGAAGATATAGAGAAAATATCCGCGAATGGACTGAGCATTGATGTCACATTTAACCCCGAAATCGATCTCATCCCTCCGGAAAGGACACAAAAAGACGGCAGTCTTCCCGAACCATATACCCTCTCACCGGAAAGACTACCCTATACTGTCGAAAATCCCTCTTCCATGGATTCGGACAGGATCCATGATTCGGAAACCGCTGATGAGTCCGGGGAGAGATTGGGTGACACCTCCCGGGAATCGATACGCGGAACCCTTATCCATGGAATTGTAAAAGCAGCGATCAATGGCATGCCTCTTCCATCAGAGCGGGCCATATCCATCGCGCTCTCACAAAGGGGGATGTCAAAGACGCATGCCACTCATCTGGCCCCTGAAATATTGGAGGAAGCGGAAAAGACTGTGAGTTCCCCCTTCATTTCCGGACTGATTGACAGGGCCAATCCCACAGTGAATGCCGAGGTTGCCATCGAAGATATTTCCGGGGAAAGACGACTTCGTTCCGGAATCATCGATCTTCTGGTATTCGACGGCACATACTGGTGGATATGCGATTTTAAGACAGCAAGGCCGAAAGGGGATGAAACACTTGAGGCATTTATCAACCGGGGAAAAGAGACATACAGATCTCAACTAAAGGCCTATGCTTCCATGCTCGCTCATACAAAATCGGTTGAGGAGCCTCAGATACGAAGGGGAATTTATCTCACGGCATTTCAAAAATGGATGGAGTACTAAGATTTAAACTCCTCTTTCGCATTTAAGTTGATAATCATTGCATAAGCACCTTTTCGCTTGTCTAAGATGCTTTTTGTAATCCAGGCGATTTAAGATTGATCTTCTCGCAAAAAAATCAGTTTTCTCGCTTGAAGACCCTTTTGGGGATGATTTCGGCGCCTGGCTAAAAATCTAAAGCTCGTGCTAACGCACTCAAACCGTTAGATTTTCTTAACGCCAACCACCGGAGTCATCTTTTTCCCAAAATGCTCCAAGGAGTGCGAAAAAGACTTTTTACGAGATTGTCAAGATTCATTCTAATGCTCAAAAGAATTTATTGAACAATTTTATTACGGAAGAACCCTTTTTATTATTGACAAAGAAATCTACTAATTACTATATTAAGGGTTATAGATATTGGGTAGGTATATCCCGACGTTCAGAAAGGAAATAATCAATTGATAAATTTATATAGATGCAAAAAGAGGGGGACTTTTATAACTGGGCCATGCCACGACAAAATATGCGAATGGTGGCTAAAGAGTGAAACCTTTTGTAATTGCACCTGGGTTGCCTGTAACTACGGCCCATTTACCCTCGAAGAGGTGGGTGAAATGATGGGAGTTACCAGGGAAAGGATACGACAAATTGAGGCCAAGGCCCTTAAAAAATTGCAGCATAAAAAGAGAAAAGATCAACTGACAGACTTTGCTTCACTGCCAAGAGATGAAGACTCAATGTGAGACGCGAATACTATTTCTTTTTCCTCGATTTTAGCTCTTCTAAAAATTTTTTCAGATGTTCCTTGCTCTCTGCCCTTGAAAAGAGGAGTGCCGTTGTCTCAAATTCATACTCCAGGGCGGTGCTCTTATCAAGACGGGGAACGATATCCGATATCCGTTTGACCGCTTCTATAGCTTTTGGCGGTTTCCCCGAAATTTCCTTCGCCAGTTTTTCCGCCTTTTCCATAAATTTATCGGGAGGCGCTACCTTATTTACCAGTCCTATCTTTGCAGCCTCTTTCGCCCCGACAGGATTACCAATCATGGCAATCTCTTTTGCCTTAAAGTGACCGACAATCCTCCTTAAGGGATCAAAGAGGGGGTTCAGACCGAATTTGATCTCGGGATGGCCAAATATGGCCGCTTCGGCTGCCACGATGAGATCACAAACGGTAGCCAGGTTGAATCCGCTTCCAAAGGCTATTCCTCCCACCGCCGCGATGACCGGCTTTTTGAAGGAATATATCATTTTCAGGAAATCAGCTATGGAGGCAAAGTAGTCATCGATATCTCCATCCGGCAGAGAAGACATCTCCTTCAGATC
>JAUVXT010000108.1 GCA_030603465.1 Deltaproteobacteria bacterium | reverse complement strand
GTCATTTCTGAACACATCGGAGTATAGTGAAATGTCGAAAATCATATCTATTCATTCCTTTCGTGGAGGAACCGGAAAATCCAACACGACGGCCAATCTGGCCGTGTCTCTGGCACATATGGGATTGCGTGTCTGCGTCGTTGATACGGATATCCAATCCCCCGGCATTCATGTAATGTTTCAGATCAACCCCAGGGATATCGGCTTTTCATTAAATGATTTTCTCTGGGGCAAATGTGAAATCGAGCAGACCGCACGGGAAGTGTTTACTGAAGATTCAAAGGGCACGGTCTTTCTGATTCCATCGAGCATGCGAACCGGCGATATCGCCCGCGTATTAAAATTCGGGTATGACATTCAACTGCTGCGCGAGGGACTCATGAATATCATCTCCACGCTCACAATCGATGTCTTACTTATCGATACCCATCCCGGTCTGAATGAAGAAACACTGATGTCGATTGCCATCTCGGACGTGCTTCTGATCATACTGCGTCCCGATTCGCAGGACTATCAGGGTACGGCCGTCACCGTCGAAGTGGCCCGCCAGATTGAAGTCCCGCAAATGTATCTCCTCATGAACAAAGTGCCCGGCCTTTTTGACAAGACCGAAACAATCGAAAAGGCTCAAGCGGCCTTTGCCTGTCCCGTCATCGGCGTTTTGCCTCATTCCGATGAGATGATGACGCTGGCCAGCAACGGAATATTCATTCGGCAATACCCAGATCACCCCGTCACGCGTGAGATAGAGGTGGTTGCTCAAAAAATTCTGGAGTAAGGGAAACAACGGCATGAGTCTGTCGAAAATCCATCTGCCCAAGGGAGCGCGCACGTTGATTCTGATCATTGCCGCCGCGCTGGCCTACGGGTTTCTTAATGCATACTCCAGTCGACTGCTCCTGCCTTCGGCGCCATTTATTGCGCTTCGACCTCAAGTCGCCCTGCCCTTCTTTCTGGGATTTGTGTTTGGACCATGGGTCGGATTCCTGACCGGTTTTCTGGGAAATATGATTGGAGACGGATTGAGCGGATACGGATACTGGCATTTCTGGAACTGGCACATAGCAAACGGAATTTACGGACTGCTCCCGGGGTTCGCCCATTATCTCGGCTTGAAAGAAATCCGCACGCTGCGGAGATTTGTCATTATGGAAACCATTGTGATCGCGACGAATGTCGTAGCCGTCGGAGTCGCCGTTCTTGCGGATCTGTTCTGGCTGAAAACAATGCAATTCCCCGAATCGCTGAATGCCTGGATATTACCGGCGCTCATAACCAATATCGTGCTGTCTTTTGTCCTGGTGCCGCTATTGCTCGTATTTGTCAAGTCCATAGTGATTACCGTTGAAACACGAATCACGCTGGCGCTGTCCTGGCTCATGGTATCGATTGTTGTGATCTCCGCCACTGCTGTAACCTGGACCGTTTGGAATGATTTGACCTCACAGGCCGCTTCGGTACGGGCGTTCTATTCGGCCGGTATTGTGACGGTTCTGGTCGTGATAGTCGGCTTCCTTATTTCGGTTTTTCTGGCACGCCGCATCACCGATCCCCTGGCAAGCCTGAGCGAGGCCGCCCGTCAGATCGAGAATGGAGAATACCGGCTGCCCGTACTGGATACACTCGTCAAGCGAAGTGATGAATTCGGACAGTTGTCCACAATAATGCAGCGCATGGCAAGCCAGGTCGAACTGCGGGAAACCCGTCTGAAAAATCAGGTCGCCGAATTAAAGATAGAAATCGACCGGACGAAACAGGACGAGGATGTCAGGGAAGTCGTCGAAAGCGATTACTTTAAAACGCTACGACAGAAGGCACGTGGATTTCGCACTATGTCCCGGACTGACAAGGAGGAAGAGATAAAGGATGCCACACCCAAAGACGATGAGAGCAGTAGTATTTGACGGCGAATTAGCGCTCAGGGAAGACTACCCTGTTCCGGATTTCGGTCCCGGCTGGGCGCGTATTCGAATCAAAAAGGCCGGTATCTGTCAGACCGATCTGGAAATCATGAAGGGGTACATGGGATTCACCGGTGTTCTGGGGCATGAATTTGTCGGGATCGTCGAGGCATGTGACGATTCGGACTGGATCGGAAAACGGGTCGTGGGAGATATCAACGCCTCTTGCGGTGAATGTGAGTGGTGCAAAAGCGGACTGGGACGTCATTGCCCTTCACGAACCACACTGGGAATCGACAGGCTGGACGGCTGCATGGCGGATTTCTGCGTCCTGCCGGTTCGGAATTTATTGGAAGTGCCGGCTGCAATTTCCGATAACAGAGCGGTCTTAACCGAGCCCCTGGCAGCTGCCTGTGAAATTCTGGAGCAACTGCGGATAGAACACTCGCACAAATGCGTGGTGCTGGGAGACGGTCGTCTTGGAATCCTCTGCGCCTGGGTCTTGATCACGACAGGGGCAGATGTCACCCTGCTGGGGCATCACCCGGATAAATTGGAAACCGCCGCCTGGCGACACCTGAAATGTATAACGCGGCTGGATGAAATTCAGAATCGAGCGGATATTGTGGTGGACGCGACCGGATCGGCACAGGGATTGAAGGATGCCATGCAAATCTGCAGGCCCCGGGGCACCATTGTTCTTAAATCGACCGTTGCATCAAAAGAAGCTATCAATCTCGCGCCGCTGGTCATCGACGAAGTTACATTGCTCGGTTCGCGCTGCGGTCAATTCTCTGACGCTCTGGCAATTATGCAGACGTATCCGGATATGCCTCTCGAAAGACTCATCTCGGCCCGCTATCCAATCGAGCAGGCGCGCGTGGCATTCGATAAAGCGCTTTACGGAAAACCATTGAAGGTTACAGTGGAATTTTGAACATGCAGGATAAGACTATGGACAACAATGATATCTTACAGAAATTAATGACTCAGGATCCATCGCCTGAGGACAAAGAGGAACACTCCGATGCGGCGCATCATCTGACAAGCCTGGGCGTGCCACTGGAGGAATCGGGTGAGAACCGTTTCACTATCGACACGACGAGTGTCAGCGTTTTCTCCGGGATATCGACATTATCGCGCATGCTGGTAAATGATTTTATAGAGCAATGCGGGCGAGGCATCTCGGATGTCATGGTACAGCACAAGCTGCTGCAGCAATTGAATCCCGAACTGTACGCGGCCGGCGTCGAATGGATCATGATCTATGCACGACTCGAAGCCGCCGAAGATTTGCCCGTTCGTCATCAGGAGTTCAACGACGCCATCGAGCTTGTCTTCCATTCCATTCAATCCGCCCGCTGGAGCGGCTTGCTGCTTCCGGACTCTTGCATCAAGAAGAAGAGCGCCGGACAAAAGGTCGCCCTCCTGTTCCCCTTTCATTTATACGGGGGACGCGACTATTTCATTCTCGTCGAATATGAAAGTCTGGGAAAATTTCTTCGCATTACCGTTGAAAATGCACGCCTTTCGCGCATCAACCTCAAGCACATCCCACATCGCGTAGTGGATAATCTGGACCGTTATCATCTCATACCGGATCTCCGGCAAACTGCGCGTCAGATCCATCAGGGAATTCTGAGAGAGGCGTTCCTGGGGAAACTGGAGTTAAAGGAAACTCTCGAACATCAGCCGGTCCTCTTTAACGCCATCCGCGAAGGCGGTTTAAACAGGCTCGATACGATTATTTTTCACTGGCCCTTTTCCGAGTTAACAACCCTTACCGGTGACAGGAGCGCCGATTTTCCGGCCGGCACAGACTTTTTCAGACTCATCAATAAAGAACTGTTGATTCTACAGGATCGCGACGTGCTCCATCGCCTGAGCCGGGATTCCGTTGTCGAAATGCAAGACGGCGCGTGGCGTGTCTTTTTCGAACTCTCCCGGCGTAAAAGCTGCCTCCATATCAGCTGGCAGGAGATGCGCTCATATGCAGGACTCGCCGACTATCTGGACCACATGCCCATACTGAAAGAGACTGCCGAAACCTTTCAGGAGGTCCTTCCGCCCCTGCGCCTTGTGCTGGTTCATCACATCACCGCTGAAATTCTGGGATTTATCAGGGCATGCCGAACTGTCGGCTTCAACACCATAGATACGTTCTTCGTGAAATACAGCGGCGTTGTGCCCGACGACTATATGGAAACGTTGCTCTCGCTTTCGGAAGAGGAATACCGTTTTTACGCCCTGCAGAGAATCGAAAAACCGGGCTCTGTACGGGGCGGCTTCCAATTATCCCATCAATATTCGTCGATCGACACCATTCAATCGTTGGATGAACATCTCGCCGCCCGCGATTATTCTTTTTTCGATGCCATACAGCTTGCGGCCGGTCATGTTTTTATGCGAGAGGCCACCCGGACCTATCTTCTCAATGGAAAGATGCTCCTCATCGAAGACGGCGGCTATGTAAGCCCTCTCATCAATCAGTTCTGCCTGGAAGGAAAAACTCTGGGGGACACCTTCGATTATTTTCATTGCGATCCGGTCGGACTCGGACTCCCGAAAGAGCTGCTGGAAGTCATGCTTCGCGACTGGCTGGTACCATTATTGGTGGGTGTTGTGGAACACACACGAAACGGTTACGATGCCAATCGTGATGTGGAAAAATGCTTCGGCCGGATGCAATTTCCGGTGTGCAGCATTGCCATATCCGACCTGAAAAGAGGACCTGAAGCCCACGAGTGTGCCATCTCTATACTGAATGCCATCGAGAATGTCATGCACCGGGTCGGATTGTTGCTTTCCAGAAGGAGGGCGTTGGTCTTAGGCAGCCGCGGCGCCATCGGCGGTTACATGCTGGCGGAACTGGTACATCGCCTCGGTACGGAGAAAGTTGTTGGAATCGATATCGCCGTTACGCCCGGGAAAACAGGCGCACCGCTGGAGGTTAGAACACTTGAAGACCTTGATGACAGCCTCTTATGCGACTTCAACATCTTCATCGGCATCATCGGAAAATCTATTATGAAGCGTCAACTGCTGGAGAACCTGGTGGTCCACTCCCGCCAGAATCAGTTATTCTTTGCCAGCGGTTCTACCAAAACCACAGAGTTCACTGATCTGGAAAATTGGCTCGTCGATCTTCAGAAAAGCGGACATCCGACGATCACCGGGCATGACATCAGGATCGAACAGACGCCGCTGCGGGACCTGCAAACGCGGGTCGTACAGGGCCAGATAATCAAGCTTCATTTCCTCGAGGAGAGTATAACGGACAAGACGCTCTATCTGCTTGGTAATCTGACGCCGATCAATTTCCTCTATTATGGTATCCCTCGCGAGATTATCGATGAGGTCCTGAGTCAGCTGTTGCGGGTTTCCGTCGGACTTACAAAACATGAATTAAATGAAAGTCCACTGCCCCGGAAACTTCTGGCCGTCGATCATGAAATCGATTCCGATGCCAATCTGGTGAATTGAAGCTTCCAGGCAACCAAAGGGGGAAAAGGGGGGGAAAGGGGACATATCACTTATATCGTAGAGTGCGACCAGTCGAACACGCGGGGAACAAAGGCCGTGTAAGTGGCCGATAAAGTCAGAGCGATATAAGTGTGATGTCCCCCGGAAATTGCCAGAAAACCGGAAATCGACAAAAAATCTTGACAACCTTGTCAATGTATTTTATTACCTTGAACGTATTGAGAAGAGGGATTTTCTCAAAAGTATAAAGGTATGGTAGTGCGCAATGTGTAATTGTTGGAACGGGCGATTCCGGATTGCGCATAATAATTTAAACGTCTAAGGATATTAAGGATACTGAATATGGAGATTCGTATAAATAAGGAGTTTTGCAAAGGCTGTGGCTTCTGCATCGAGTATTGTCCCAAAAAGGTATATGAGCTTTCTGATGAATTAAACGGAAAGGGATACAGGATTCCAAGCATAGCGAGGCCTGAAGACTGTTCCGAATGTGGTCTCTGTGACCTCTATTGTCCCGAGTTCGCTATAATTCTCAGTAAGACAGCTTAACACTAACAGACAACAATGTCACACTGTACTGTAATCTACATGGAAGATAAAAAAGTGTATATCAGTTCAGCATTTAATGAAATGAATGAAAGTAGGAGGATGAGCCGTGTCGAAGGCTATTAAAAGAAAAGATTTCGTTCAAGGAGATGAGGCTATTGCAGAAGGCGCGATAGCGGCAGGCTGCAGATATTTTGCGGGATACCCCATAACGCCGGCCTCAGAAATAGCAGAATGCCTCTCAAAGAGGATGCCCGAGGTGGGAGGGGTTGCCATGCAGATGGAAGACGAACTCGCATCCATCCATTCCATAGGTGGCGCCTCGGTAGCCGGAATGAAAGCAATGACGGTATCTTCCGGCCCGGGAATCAGCTTAAAGCTGGAAGGCCTCGGCTGGGGAATCAAAAACGAACTTCCCTATGTGGTGGTTGACGTACAGAGGGCCGGTCCCAGTAATGGCGTCGCCACACGGGTTGCTCAAGGTGACCTTTACACGGTCAAGTACGGTTCTGCCGGTGGAAACAATTCGATTATTGCAGTTTCGCCAATGAGTGTCCAGGAAGCATTCAATCTCACAATCGAGTGCTTTAACCTGGCCGAGATATTTCGTACCCCTGTGTTTCTTCTCGCAGATGAAACGGTGGGTCACACGAGAGAACTTCTGGAAATTCCGGAAGACAGTGAAATCGAACTGGTGGAACGTAAGAAACCGACGGTACCCCCGGAAGAGTTTCTCATGTACCCCATGGAAACTCCCGAAGTAATCAACTATCCCTACCCCAATATCGGAGAAGGTTATGGCATTTGCGTGTCTCCATACACGCATACGTCTCGCGGTTATGCCACCGAGGCTGAAAAAGATCATGACAAAATGGCACAGCGCTTTGTAAAGAAGCTAACGGAGAACCTGGATCTCCTGACCCGCTGTGAAGAAGAGATGATGGAAGACGCAGAGTATGCCGTCATAGCATACGGATGCGAGGCGCGACCGGCACTGGAAGCTGTAAAACAGGCCAGACAGGCCGGTATAAAGGCGGGATTCATGAGACCCATCATTGTATGGCCCTTCCCCGATGAGCCGGTTTACAAGGTGGCCTCCAAGGTAAAAAAGATACTCGTGCCCGAGTTGAACAGAGACGGTCAGTTATCGAGAGAGGTCGCCCGCGCAGCTAAGGGGCAGGCCGAAGTATATCATCTTGGTTCGGGTGGCGTTGAAACGCACCAGCCGAGTCAGATTTTAGAAGAATTTAAGAGAATAATAAAATAGGTATCTGGTCCCACGAAAGATAACATTGTGGAAGCACCGATATTGATATTTAGACAGAGATTTTAAAGGAGGATACTTCAGATATGAAGACTCAAGAAGATATGGCGGGGTTGATTCATCCCCTGGCCGCAAAGTACCTGAGGACCGAAAGGCTGCCTCACAAGGCCTGTCCCGGTTGTGGCATAGGTCAGGTGGTACATTGTACACTAAACGTTTGTGAAGATCTCAACCTGAACGCTGACAATACCGTATGGGTACAGGGTGTGGGTTGTTCGAGCAGGATCAGTTATACACTATGGAAGGGGGACAACATCGACGCCCATCACGGCAGGATATTGACCGTTGCAACGGGCATGAAGATGTCGCGACCGGACCTCAATTTCATCTGCTTTACCGGAGATGGCGACTGTTGCTCTATTGGCGGCAATCATTTTCTGCATGCCTGCAGGCGTAATCTGGATGTCACCACCCTCATGTTCAACAATTCGATCTACGGCATGACGGGAGGTCAGGTAGCCCCCACATCACCCGTAGGTGCAAAGACACCGACGACTCCCTATGGAAATATGGAAGACCCCATGGATACGGTAAACGTAGCCATTGCCGCCGGAGCCGCCTATGTTGCGCGCTGGCGTTCCACAGACTTCAAGCAGCTGACAAATTCTATAAAGAAGGGTATCCAGACCAAGGGCTTCAGCTTTATAGAGATCCTGGTACCCTGCCCGACACAGTACGGTCGATATGTCCTGGGTACCAGTAATCCCATAGAGGTTGTCCAGTGGTATAAAGATCATACGGTGACATTGAAGAAGTCTGAAAAGATGTCACCTGAGGAGTTGAAAGGCAAATTCCTCCTTGGAGAGTTCGCTCACAACGAGGATCGAACCGGCATCGTAGAGCGATACTGGGATGCGGTTAAGAAGATTCAGGACGGGAGGAAATAAGTCATGGCAAGAACAGAAATACGATTTGCTGGATTCGGAGGCCAGGGACTTCTTCTGGCAGGCATCATGTTGGGTAAGGCCGCCTGCATGCTCGCCGGGAAGTACGCCGCACAGACACAGACCTATGGATCGGAGGCCCGCGGCGGCGCGAGCCAGTGTAATGTGGTTATCGATGATGTCCCCCTCACCTATGTGGGCGTTGTAAATCCCGACGCCTTCCTCTGCATGAGCCAGGAGGCCTATGAC
>JAUVXT010000241.1 GCA_030603465.1 Deltaproteobacteria bacterium | reverse complement strand
TTTCTTATACCTTGTGTTCTTGATCTTAAAGGATTTATCCAACTGCCGCATCTTATTGGCGACAGCAGTTAACAGATGTTCTTTACTGGGATCAAGACTGGTGAACACTTTTTTAAATAATGTTTCAGCGATTTCACCCTTCGTCCCCTCATCCACCTCTTCTGCGTGCGGTGTTTTCTCTTCCCTTGTCTCACCTTCCTCTTTCGACACCTTCACCTGCTTGCCCCCTTTCGGAATGACTTTACGGGGTGGGGGAAGGGGGATAATATTATCGGTACAATTGGTAAAAATCGGCCGTTGCGCGTCACCTTCCTTGGTGATCAGCCAGACCTCCTTCCCGTGTTTTCTCAAGAGGTCCATAATGACGGAAAAGTCGGAGTCGCTTGTGACAAAAACAAATCGGTCAATCGAAGGTTTATCCAGATAGAGTTTTTCAAAGGCATCGAGACTGATAATCAAGTCCGCTCTATTTTTCTTTCCGGTGACATGGGGCGCTTCCCGAATCTCGAAATTATGGTTGATCAACTGGGCCCGTAATTTTGAGATAGAATTCGTGTTTCCGCAGGCAAACTTTACGGCAAAAATGTACTCTTCCGGGGCCTCTTTATCCTCTTCCAGGATTATATCCTGCAGCATATCATCTAGAGATAATCTCCCGGCCACATTTTCGAGATCGATATACACGGCAATAAATTTTCTCATGGTTATACTCTCCTTTCCTATATCGCCATCTCCGCAAACAAGTCCCAAAAACTTTTGGCCTCCCTGTCTGAGAATATGGGTTGAAACAACGAAATTCCATCGACAAGCCTTCCAACTCCTATGTGAGCAAGGCCGTTATCCCTTCGATATCGCCTTCTGTGATTAGCCTTTTTAGTTGTGAAAGATTCTTCTCGTAAAGATCCAGCATTCTCGCAATATCGGGGTTTCGGATAATGATTTCGCTGTGGAGCCGGGGGGTCTTAAAAATCTTTTCGATGATGGCGAGTTTGGTTGTGAAGTTGGGTGTGGAAAACTTTTCAATCTCCCCGACATCCATTCCTGTATCTCTCAATGTCAATCCCATCACGATCGTATTGAAATGGTTGAGTCCCTGGACTACTGCCATGATTTCATCATGCCTCTTCGGCGTCGTTTCTGTCACCCGGGCGCCCCTTGTTTCAAATATCTCCTTCGGCCACTGTGCCCATCTATCAACTCTGGCGGGACAGAGCGCGACATTTTGATCTTTGATAGAAGTTACATCCGGACCAAAGAGGGGGTGACAACCCATAACCTCCGATGGCGAATGTTGCAGCATCGCCTGCACCGGCTCTTCCTTCAGAGAGGTGAAATCCATGAGGAGAGCGTCCTTTCTCATCATCGGCCCGATTTCGGCGATCACGTCCAGCGTAACACCGATGGGAACGCTGACAATGACGACTCGACAGGTGCGGGCAAGTTCATCGAGAGACATGCCGCTATGCCTCCCCGTAATGTGGACGATGTAACCTTCCCCTTTGAAGAAACCGGCAAACCACCTGCCGATCCCTCCCGTACCACCAATTATGCCTATTTCAAAATCTCTCATCTTCTTCCAATCCCCGGCCCGGCGTAAGGTTCCCTGTGACATTTCCACCGTCGGCAGATATTACCCCGGGTGAACCTCATGCCCTATTTCCCCGGTTTTGTCCAATAGCCGCCTTGATATTCTTAGCATAACCGGAAACAATCGTCACGATGTTATTTTTCTGGCAATTTTCTTGAATCAGCCTGACGATAGCACTTCCTACGACAATTCCATCGGCAAGAGGCGCGATCTCTGCCGCCTGCTCAGGAGTCGATATGCCGAAGCCGGCCACGACGGGCATTGTCGTTATGCGCCTTATGCTCGCTATGTCCTCTCTGACGCGGGAAGCCAGAGGTTTTTCGGTCCCCGTAACACCGGTGATCGCAACATAGTAGAGAAAACCTGTTGCGTCTTCAGAAATCATTTTGACCCGACTGGCGGATGTAGTCGGCGCGATAAGCGATATGAAATCGATGCCCGCCTCGTCCGTGTATTTCCTCAATTCAACCGATTCTTCGGGGGGAAGATCGACGACTAGTATGCCGTCAATACCTGCGCCTTTTGCCCGTTTTGCGAATTGCCCGGGTCCGTAAGCGAACATGGGATTATAATAGCCGAAGAGAACGATGGGAATGTCGGTCATATCTCTCAGGGATTCTATCATATCCAGGATATCGCTCATATTGGTACCCCGTTGGAGGGACCGCCGGGCGGCAGCCTGGATGACCGGACCATCGGCAACGGGATCAGAAAAGGGGACACCGACTTCGAGAATATCGACACCGGCATCTGCGAGACCGAGAATAATCTCCCCCGTCTTTTCTAAACTGGGATCTCCCGCCGTTATATAGGCGACAAGGGCCTTCTCGTTCCTCTCTTTCAACTCTTTGAATGTCTGTCCTATGCGTCCCGTCATGAGTGCGTTTCCATCCTTTCTATTATGGTTTCGGCGTCTTTATCGCCCCTTCCCGATAGATTGATGATTATAACCTTTTCCGGTCCGAGGGTGGGGGCCAGTTTTATCGCATAGGCCACGGCGTGGGCACTCTCCATGGCGGGGATAATCCCTTCCAGTTTGGAAAGACACAAAAAGGCCTGCACGGCCTCTTCGTCATCGACGGAGACATAGCGGACCCTTCCCGTAGAATGAAAATAACTGTGCTCCGGTCCCACGCCCGGATAGTCCAGACCGGCGGCAATGGAGTGGGCGTCACTTACCTGACCATGGTCATCCTGGAGGAGATAGGTCTTGTTGCCGTGGAGAACACCGACCTTTCCCGCGGAAATGCTGGCCGCATGCATGCCAGTGGCTATTCCCCTTCCACCTGCCTCGACGCCGATCATCTCGATTTCCTTAATATCTTTAAGGGGGTAAAAGATCCCCATGGCATTGCTCCCTCCGCCGATACAGGCGATGATCACATCGGGAAACCGCCCCTCTTGTTTCAGTATCTGTTCTTTCGTTTCTCTACCGATGACACTCTGAAAATCCCTTACCATTGCCGGGTAGGGATGAGGTCCCGCCGTCGTTCCGATGACATAAAAGGTGTCCCTGATGCGTGCAGTCCAATGGCGCATGGCCTCATTCATGGCATCCTTGAGGGTGGCCGTCCCCGTAGTGACAGTCGTAATCTCGGCGCCCAGGATTTTCATGCGGACGACATTGGGGGCCTGCCGCGCTATATCCTCTTTCCCCATGAAAATACGGCATTTCATCCCCAAAAGGGCGGCAACTGTGGCAGTGGCGACACCGTGCTGACCGGCGCCCGTTTCCGCGATGACCCGCTCCTTTCCCATTCGTTTCGCCAGAAGGATCTGTCCCAGTGTATTATTCAATTTGTGGGAACCGGTGTGGTTGAGATCTTCCCGCTTGAGATAAATCCGGGCACCCTTCAGTTTTTCAGAAAGGCGTCTCGCGAAATAGAGCGGCGTCTCCCGTCCCGCATATGTGGCCAGATAGGAGGCAACCTCCTCCTTGAAAGTTCTGTCTTTTTTCGCTACGTTATAGGCCCTTTCCAGTTCGATAAGGGCGGGCATCAGCGTTTCGGAAGCATATCTGCCGCCGAATATTCCGAAATGCCCTCTTTTATCAGGCAGTTGTTGTGGCATTTGTTGTTCCTCCATTAAGATTGTTACTATCGTAAAAAAGGCCTTTTTCGCACTCCTTCGAGCATTTTGGGGAAAAGATTATTGCGGTAATTGGCGTTAAGAAAATCTAACTGTTTGAGTGCTTTAGCACGAGTTTTAGATTTTTAGCCAAATGCCGAAATCATCCCCAAAATGGTCATCAAGTGAGGAAAAATGACTTCCAAGTAACTAGAATTTACAAAATCGCCATAACTTATTGATACTTCTTAATATATGCCAAGTAATACGCGAATTTAAATAATGCAAGTTACTTGCAATTATAATGTCCCGACTCGTCGGGGCATAGCGGAGCTTT
>JAUVXT010000217.1 GCA_030603465.1 Deltaproteobacteria bacterium | reverse complement strand
ACTGGCATTGGTGGTCGTTTCTACAGGGGTTACTCTTTCCAAGATGAACCGTATCGGGAATGAAATCGAGGAAATTACCGGGAAAAACATTCCTCTGACTGAAATAATCACTGAAATCACCATCGATCAATTAGAACAAGCTGTCTGGTTCGAGAGAGCTTTACGCTTTGCTGTAGAGATGAAGGAAGATGATGAAGCTCTCAAGAATTTTACCAGAGCAAAAGAGGCCTTTAATAGATTAGATCGACTGGTGGATGGTGAGATTAAAAAAGGGGAAAAGATCGCTGAAGAAGCTGTAAATGTAGCTCATACACAAGAATCTCGGAGAGAACTTGAAGCGGTTCTGAATCATCTGAAAGTTATTGAAAAGGTACATGCGAATTATAACAGTCATGTCGTGAAGATTTTTGAAGAGATTACTCTTGGAACAGTACATGAATTCAAGGATGCTATTGAAAAGATTGAAGCGGAAGAAGACCAACTGGGGCATGAATTGGAAAAATTCTTAAGGAGAATAGAAAAATTCACAGAAGCATCGATCCTCCAGACGGAACGTGATGAAAAAGCCGTTATCTTATTGATGAGGGGCATTACCATTTTTGCCCTGATTTTCGGCATAACGATCAGCATTATTCTGATTATAATTGGTTTCAACAAACCATTAATTGTTGATATAGACCGTACCGGAACCGAAAGCAAAAAGATTACTGAAGAAGATAAATTCCTTTAACCGGGATAATTACTGAAATCACCATCGATCAATTAGAACAAGCTATCTGGTTCGAGAGAGCTTTACGCTTTGCTGTAGAGATGAAGGAAGATGATGAAGCTCTCAATAAGATTGGAACGGAAGAAGAACAACCAGACCATGAATTGGAAGAATTATTGAGGGAAACAGAAAGATTCACATAGGTATCAATTCTCCAGCCATACAGAACGTGAAGAATAGGCTGTTATCTCACGGATAAAGGATTTATCCTAATTTGAAATTCATAGGCAGAATAAACGCGTTTGCTATTTTAAACATTCTTGGCATGTGCTTGATCTTTACGGCGGTCATGCTTTTATTCCCCACGATTTGTGCCTTCATTTATGACGAGGGAGATGCCTTTGCTCTAATGATTGCCAGTGGAATTGCTTTGTGTGTGGGATTGCCGGCATGGTGGATATTCCGAGGATACCGTGTCTTAAAAGTCAAGGATGGATTTATTATTGTCACTTTGGGCTGGATTCTTATTACCACGGTCTCGGCATTACCTTTTGTTATTCATGGTGCCATCCCCTCCTTTACCGACGCCTTTTTTGAAACCATGTCCGGATATACCACTACCGGCGCCACTATTCTCAATGACATTGAAGCCCTTCCGCGTGGATTACTGTTTTGGCGAAGCATGACCCATTTTATCGGGGGTATGGGGATTATCATGTTGATTATTGTGGTACTTCCCTTGTTGGGAATTGACAGGTTACATCTTTATAAGGCCGACGCTGCTTCCGGACAGGGACCGGAAAGTCAAAAATTTTTACCTCGTATAAAAGACTGTGCGAAATGGTTATGGATTATTTATATATCAATGACGCTGTTGGGAACTTCTTTGCTTTGGATTGGGGGGATGTCGCTTTTTGACGCGTTATGCCATGCCTTTAGCTCCTTTGCTACAGCGGGATATTCCACCAAGAATGCCAGTCTGGGCCACTACAACAGTGCTTATTTTGACTGGGTCATTATAATTTTAATGTTCCTGGGAGGAGTAAACTTTATTCTATATTATAACTTGATTAAAGGGGGACATAAAACACTCTGGGAAAACACCGAACTGCGTTCGTATGTTTTCTTAATTTTTTTACTTTGTTCACTCATCGTGTTTCTGCTTTGGAACCACGGAGTATATACCTCGATTGCAGAGGCTTTCCGCTATGGTACATTTCAGGTAGTTTCCATTTTTACTACCACAGGGCTTACCACTGCAGACTATGAACTCTGGCCGCAGGATGCGCAGGGGATCATCTTTTTTTCACTGTTTATCGGGGCGTGTGCGGGTTCTACTGCCAGTGGAATTAAAGTCGTTCAGGTGGTTATCTTGTGCAAATATCTTCATGCAAAAATGAATCGCATTATCCAACCTTTGGTGGTCTTCCCGGTTCGGCTCAATGGTCGCAGCGTTGATTCCGATTCCATTGACGGGGTATTGGGATATTTTGTTATAAATATATTTTTTGTGGTCTGCGGCGGTGTGGTGATGGTGCTTCTGAGCGGGATGGATTTTTTCAGTGCGTTTATGTCTGTTGTAGCTACTGCCTGGAATATCGGTCCCAGCTTTGGAATGGTTGGTCCGGCCGATAACTATGCTCACATTTCTGAAGCCGGTAAGTGGTTCCTGTCTTTTAATATGTTGGTTGGACGTTTAGACGTGTTTGCCGTTTTGGTGATCTTTTCTCCTTCGTTTTGGAGAGGGTAGAAGTACGAGCGAATCTATTGAACTGAACAGCGAGCGCGTTCCCCGCAGCTTGTTGCGAGGAGTTTCAATCCGATTCGTTGACCACTGTTGACCGATGCCCCGATAACAACAAATCAAAAAGGGCTAACCGTTGTATGGCTAACCCTTTGTTTTATATATGGTGCCGAAGGCGGGATTTGAACCCGCACAGGCGTTGCCCACTACCCCCTCAAGATAGCGTGTCTACCAAATTCCACCACTTCGGCATATATCGATGTCCTGATAAAAAACTGCTACTTTGTCTCTGTTTTATCTGCCCCATCCTGGGCAGGAGTCTTATCCGGATCGACAGGAATTGTTTGTTCTGCCACCGGGATCGAAGTGTCTTCCAGCGTAGAACCCGTTTTCTGAAATGCCGAATATGCAAGAAAGAGTGATGTCAGCATAAAAACAACGGCTATGCCCGTTGTCATCTTGCCGAGAAAGGTTCCCGGTCCGCTGCTTCCGAAAATTGTCTGACTGGATCCGCCGAAGGCGGCCCCCATATCAGCGCCCTTTCCAGACTGCAACAGAACGACGAGTATCATCGATATGCAGGCAAAAACATGTACAATTACTAGGAATGTATGCAATTCTTATTGATCTCCTTAGTCACTATTTTAGTATTTTATAATCTTCGCGAAGGATTCGAAATCGAGACTGGCGCCACCCACTAGGGCACCGTTTATATCGGGTTGATCCATCAATCCCGCGATATTGTCCGGTTTCACGCTTCCGCCGTAAATGATTGCCGTTTCACCAGCCTTCGCTTTGCCGAAGATTCCGCCTATCTCTTCCCGTATAAATCTATGGACCTCTTCCGCCTGTTCCGTCGTCGCTGTCTTTCCTGTCCCGATTGCCCACACGGGTTCATAAGCAAGCGTAACGCTCTCTATATCATCAGGAGAAATATTATTCAATCCCTCTTTTATCTGTCTTGCGAGAATGTCGAAGGTACGTCCCGATTCTCGTTCACCGAGGGTCTCGCCGATGCAGACAATGGGTTTCAACCCCGCGGCCAGAGCTGTCGCAGCCTTTTTGTTGACCTCTTCGTTTCTTTCACCGAAGAGTATCCGTCGCTCCGAATGTCCCACAAGCACATACCGGCACCCGATATCGCAGAGCATGGGAGCGGATATCTCACCCGTGTAGGCCCCCCCCTTTTCCCAGTGGAAATTTTGCGCCGCCAGATGTATTCCCGAATTTCTTAATATTTCGGCCACGGGGTAGAGCGCGGTAAAGGGGGGCGCGATGATCACATCCCTGTCTTCTAATCGGGCAAACTCCTCCGCCAGCCTCTTGGCGAATGTGACAGACTCACCGGTCGTCATATTCATTTTCCAGTTTGCCGCGATAAGGGGCTTTGTCATAACTTACCTTTTGATCTTACGTCCTATATATATTGCCAGATCTCTTATTCTGCAGGTATAGCCGCTTTCATTATCATACCACGAGAAGATCTTGACGAGATTTCCTCCGATAACCTTGGTAAGAGGGCCATCCACTATGGAGGAATGGGGGTCGCTCGTAAAGTCTACCGAAACCAGCTCTTCCTCGCAAAAGGCCATGATTCCCTTGAGCTCTCCCTGGGCCGCCGATTTCAGCGCCGCATTGATTTCTTCCGCCGTCACCGTCTTTTCCACTTCCACCACCAGATCGACCAGTGAAACGTTGGGTGTGGGAACCCGGAGAGCAAGCCCGTCCAGTTTTCCCTTCAGGGAGGGAATTACTTCGGCCACCGCCTTTGCCGCGCCAGTCGATGTGGGAACAATGGACATGGCGGCCGCCCTGGCTCTTCTCAGGTCCGTGTGAGAACCGTCGAGAAGTCTCTGGTCCATAGTATAGGAGTGAACCGTTGTCATCAGTCCCTTGACGACAGTGAATTTATCATTGATAATCTTAACCGCCGGGGCGAGGCAATTGGTGGTGCATGACGCGTTGGATATAATGTGGTGTTTTTCGGGATCATACTCTTTTTCGTTGACGCCCATGACAAAGGTTCCGTCTATGCCCTTGCCGGGGGCCGCGATAATAACCTTTTTTGCCCCCGCCTCCAGGTGGGGGGTGCAGGC
>JAUVXT010000187.1 GCA_030603465.1 Deltaproteobacteria bacterium | reverse complement strand
AAGTAACTAGAATTTACAAAATCGCCATAACTTATTGATACTTCTTAATATATGCCAAGTAATACGCGAATTTAAATAATGCAAGTTACTTGCAATTATAATGTCCCGACTCGTCGGGGCATAGCGGAGCTTTTTACGAATCCTTCGCCTCTCTTCTGTTCAAAAAGTCACCTTGGTCCCCGCATAAAACCCGATCCCCGGTTCACCATACTGATAAACCGACTGATATTGCTGATCCGTCAGATTTTCCACCCTTCCGAAAAACTGCAGCCAGTCCGTCACATCGTAGGAGGTGGCGAGATTGAAGAGTGTATACGCAGGCATTTTTACGCTGTTAGCGGCGTTGTCGTATCTTTTCCCCGTGTACTGCGCGTTGAGATTCACATTCAGTTTTTCCAGCGGTTTTATATTCAGGGAAGCGCCACCGGCATGTTTCGGCCGGTATATCATGAACTTGCCTTTATCTGCATCGCCCTCCGTCTCATTCTTTGCCGCGGTATAGGTGTAATGGGCATCGAAAGTCAACCACTCCAAGGGCTTCAGTGATAATGCGGTTTCCCAGCCCTCAGTTTCGACTTTACCGACATTATAATATTTATATGTACTCATATTAAAATCAATCAAATCGTCAATTTCAGTATGAAAGTAAGTCACAGATAGCAATACCTTTTTATCGAACAGCTCCTGATCTATACCCATGTCGTAACCCTTGCTCTCTTCAGGCTTAAGATTAACATCACCATAGCTTGAATAAAGTTGATAGAGAGAGGGGGCATGAAATCCCGTGCCATAGCTTCCTCTTACCTTGGTTCCTGTATTCTTATAGAAATAGGCCAGTGCTCCCTTATATGTGTCCTTGCCGCCAAATGTCTGATGGTCATCGTGACGGGCGCCAAGGGTAAACGAGAGACCCTTAAACGGAGTCAGCTTGTTCTGGATAAAGAAACTTTTTGTGTCGACCTCCTTCTCTCTAACGTCTCCCCATGGATCCTGTATATCGCCGCTCTCTCCTTGGTAATCGAATCCCGCCGTGATTGTATCAATTTCTCCAATAAAGAAATTATGCTGCCAGGATGCCAGTTTTATTGTTCCTTTATATGTCCCATTAAAAACGCCATTGTTTTTTGTATATTCTCTTTTTGTCTCCGTGATGCCAAATTTGATGGTATGCTGCCACCAGTCGGAAATATCCTGATCGAAATTTGTAGAGACAGTCGTAATATCCGTATCCTGAACCTTATCAGCATCAGTCCCTGTGTCATCATAATCCATTGACGATTCGGAGTGGCGTACTGAAAAGCCCATTCCTACGGTTTCGCCAATCCGGCCGTCAACACGGGCAGATATATTGGTATCGTGGTAATAATCCCTTTCAGTGTTTCCCAGATCTTCTTCCGCCCTTGATACGCATTTGACATCCAAACGTGATACAGACGCGGCATAGTTAATCTTGTCATTCGACCCGCTGACACCCCCCTTCTCCCTGAATGTCTCAAAAGATCCACCTTCGGAAGACAGGTAAAGCTTCGGTTTACCCTTACCCTTTTTGGTAATTATATTGATGACGCCGCCAATGGCATCTGACCCATATAAAACACTCTGCGCTCCACGGACAATCTCTATCCTTTCTATGTTGTCCGTGGAAAGATCGGTAATACTCATTTTCCCATCCGTGCTCATCGGATCACCAACGCGCACGCCGTCAATCATAATCAGGGTATGGGCATTATTCGTCCCGCGTAAGTAGATCAACGAAGAACCACCGGGCGTTCCATATTGCGCGATCGAAAGGCCAGGGATATCCTTCAGCACATCTATGACAGTCTGCTTTCCTTTTTTCTTGATTTCTTCACCTGTCACAACGGTCACGGAATCAGGTGAATATTTCAAAGGCTCTTCTATCCTGCTTGCCGTTACCACTGTTTCTTCCATTGTTATTGTATCGTTTCCTTCCTGTGCATAGACAGGAATAGATGAAGCAACAAACAAACATGTCAACAAAACTAATAACTTCTTCATACCTCTTTTCATCATAACCTCCTTTTCCCTCCGTCGGGAATGTTATTTTAGTGCCTAACGAAAACTCGTGGTTTTCTTTAGGGCACTGTTTTATCCGTCAGATAAGTCTCCTGGCTTGCGGCAACGCCTACTTTCCACGCCTTCCCAACCCCCTTTTTAGGGAATCAGTGGCATTGCGTGGATTTCGTTCCGCCTACAGTTGCGGGGCAGCGCCGGCATTTGACCGGCTTCCTTGATCTGACAGATTGGAACTCAATAATGTTACTCTCGGCAATCCTGTTTGCGAATTGCAATCCACCAATACATCTGTTTCATAAACCTCCTTAATGTTGGATTCGGTAATCACCTCATCAGGCGTTCCGATGGAGTGAATGCATCCTTCTTTTAACATCATGATCCTGTCACAAAAGAGAGCGGCCAGATTTATATCGTGAGTCACGGCAATAACGGTAAGCCCCTCTTTTCTGTTTAAGGCCCTTATGAGATCAAAGAAGGCCACCTGATGCTTTATGTCCAGGTGGGCCGTCGACTCGTCCAGGAGGATAACACCGGGTTCCTGAGCCAGAGCCCTGGCTATCAGGACCCTCTGCCGTTCACCACCGCTCAATTCATTAATATTTCTCTCTGCCAATGACAGCGTATCAGTCAATTCCATTGCTTTCTGAGACACCGCAAAGTCGCTCTTTCTCTCAAACATCAGCCGGCCTAAATGTGGCGCCCTCCCCATCAATACGACTTCATGGACGGTAAAAGGGAAAATCATGGGCGAATCCTGGGGAACCATGGCCACAATCTTCGCAAAATCGTTTCTTTTCATCTCCCTTATATCGGTCTTACCGATGCAAACTGATCCCCGTTCAGGATTCAAGATACCGTCCACGATCTTGAGGAGCGTCGTCTTACCCGAACCATTGGGTCCTATTATCCCGAAAAATTCCCCTTCAGCGCCCTTGAAAGACAGATCCTCCAAAATCCACTCCTTTTGATATCTGAATCTGATATTTTCGCATTCCACGGCAAACATAAATCAGACAGCCCTCCTTCTCAGCAGATAAATAAAATAGGGGGCACCGCAGATGGCCGTAATAACACCGACGGGCAACTCCGTGTAGGGCACGATTGTCCGTGCTATTGTGTCGGCTATAATCAAAAAAGAGGCGCCGAAGAGGAAGGCCGCCGGCAACAGAAGCCGGTGATCCGAACCGAGCGCCATTCTCATGATATGAGGGATAATCAAGCCGACAAAACCTATGATCCCGCTGAATGCCACTGCCACGGCGGTCATAACGGAACTTGCAAGGAACAGTATGATTTTCGTCCTCTCTACATTTATTCCGAGCTGCAGGGCTGTTTCCTCACCCGTTACAATCATATTGAGGGTCCTGGCCTGAGCATAAACAATGAAAAATCCCACAACGAGGAATATGCCTCCCAGTATAATCTCTCCCGGGCTCACCATGCTCAGGTCTCCCATCAGCCAGAATGTTATGGTGTGCAGATCGGCGCTGCCGCTTATGGACACAAGAAACATGATAATGGCCGAAAAAAAGGCGTTTATTATGACGCCGGCCAGAAGGAGTGTGTTCGAGTCGAGTCCCTTTCTTGTTCCCCCTATGAGAAAGACGAGAATCACGGTAAAAATCGCCCCAAGAAATGCCAGGAAAGGAACACAGAATGGTAACGAGCTTAAGGCCACAATACTTACAATTGCTCCAACAGCCGCGCCGCCTGAGATGCCCAGGATATAAGGATCTGCCAGGGGATTTCTGAGGAGGGCCTGGAAGACGACACCGGCAGAGGAGAGGGCCGCGCCGACAAGTCCGGCAAATAGTACACGGGGAAGGCGGATGGAAAAGAGAATTGTCTTTTCCGATGGTTTCAGAAAGGAATTATCACCGTGCCATCCGTAGAAGAGTCCCTTCAGGCCTTGTACAAGGCCGATTCTGGTTGAACCGACAAGGGTGGCACCAACCATCACCACAACGAGGATCACAGCCAGCACAAAAGTGATTTTTATTACCTTTAAGGGAGTTAATGGAGATTTATCCATATATAATTACCCGGCATCACTGCCCTATTTATTGTCACTGTTGCCCAGGCGGATATGTATTTGTGCGGATTCAAAAGATTGGAACTTCATTGAATCACCTCCCGCGAGGAATTTCAGATGAACAGGTCTTCCGGCTCAGGGCTGCCTACTTGCCCGCCTTCCCATCGTGTTATTATCCACAACAGTGACTCTCTGGGCTTTCGTTCCCTTTACGGCTGCGGGGCAGCGGGGGAATTGCACCCCTCTTCCACACATCCATCCGTGTCTGGTATGACTTATTAAGTTTTCCTACGAGGAAAATATATAAGTTATAGCTTCGAGTCAAGGGAAAAATCGAAACGCAGTTTTTTTAAAAAAATCTCTTCACATAATTACAGCGCTATACTATACTATATGATATTACATAGCTGAAACCTCTCATCTGTTATCCATGTCACACTAAACACTGCTCATAAAGGAGTCGCAATGACGTTGCCCGAATTTTTCCAGTTTCACAATCCCACCAGGGTGGTCTATGGCGCGGGGCTGGCCCGGGATATTTCCACGGAATGCTTATCTCTGGGCGCCATGAAATACTTCATCATATCGGACAGGATCATCCATGATACTGGTCTTGTTGAGAGGGTGACTGAAGGACTGACTCCTGCCGGAATAGACATAACAGGCACCTTTTTCGATGTGAGCCAGGATTCGGAGGTTGCCATCGTTACCGAAGTGGCAGAGCGGGCACAAGAATCGGGCGCCCAGGGGCTTATAGCCATAGGTGGCGGGAGTGTTATCGATACGGCAAAGGGGGCAAATGTCATCTTCACCGAAGGGGGAGATCTGGTGGAAGATTATTCGGGAACGGGGACACTGACACGACCGCTCAAGCCCCTCGTTGTCATACCTACAACGGCGGGTACGGGGAGTGAATGCACCCTGGCCGCGGTCATATACGACAGAAAAAACAAATCAAAGCTCTCCTTTTCCGACAGGTATCTCATCCCCGATATCGCCGTCCTCGATCCTGAAATGACTCTCACCCTTCCCCCCGGACTGACGGCATCTACCGGTATGGACGCGCTCACCCATGCCATTGAGGCGTCTGTCGGGATCGACGCGTCGCCCCTGTCAGACATACTGGCATTCGGGGCCATCGAACTGATATTTAAAAACCTCGTAACGTCAGTTACCGACGGGAATAATATAGAGACAAGGGGCGCCATGCTTATAGCCGCCAATATGGCCGGCATGGCCTTCAGTCATTC
>JAUVXT010000158.1 GCA_030603465.1 Deltaproteobacteria bacterium | reverse complement strand
AAGTAACTAGAATTTACAAAATCGCCATAACTTATTGATACTTCTTAATATATGCCAAGTAATACGCGAATTTAAATAATGCAAGTTACTTGCAATTATAATGTCCCGACTCGTCGGGGCATAGCGGAGCTTTTTACGAATGCATCAACTTTCTCATATGAAGAAAGGAGAGAAAAACAATGAAAAAACTATTCGCCGTCATGGGCGGCATTTTATTTTTACCGGCCTATGCCCTGGCCGACGGCTTTGATGGAAGACCCATGCATGGATGGGGGCCATCCATGCATTTCGGTTTCGGAGGAATTACTATGTGGATACTATTACTCGTCGTGGTGGGAGTGATATTGTATATTGTTTTCGACAGAACAAAACCGGGACGTGGCGGAATCCTGCCGGGAGAAAGGCCGATCGATATCCTGAAGCAGCGGTATGCCCGGGGTGAAATAACGAAAGAGAATTTCCAGGAAATGAAGCAAAATCTGGAACAAGTAGCCGGATTAAAAACATTTCCTGAATTTGTCACTTGGCCCTTTTGTCGGCATCCCTGAGCGGGCTTTCATCATCCATATGGTCTCTTACAAGACTGCTCACCTGCGCGATCCGCTTATTGGACCATCTGAGATGCCTCCCGAGACGAACCACCATATCTGCGCCCAATATATCATGCTTCGCATATCTGCTTCTGTCGCCTTTTTCCAGGCGAACAAAGGGCTTCGCGATATCATGGAGAAGCGCCGCCCACCTCAGGTCTAGATCAAAGGGCGTCTTTGATATAACGCGAAGCGTATGTTCCCACAGATTATGCCTGTGATAACTGCTATTCTGGTCATAGTTTTTCTGGAGGGATAGTTCCGGCAGAATATAGGTAAAGAGTCCCGTATCCATGAGATAACGCAATCCCGACTCCGCGCCGGCGGTCATGAGCAGTCTGTCCAGTTCGGCGACCCATCTTTCCTTGCTCACCTCCAGAATCCTGTGCGCCGTTTTTTTCATCGATTTCTCCGTGGAGGCATCTATCGCGAAACCGAGCTGCGCCGCCAGTCGTGCCACTCTCAGGATCCTCAGCGGATCTTCCCTAAACCGTGTGGTGGGAGCGCCCACGCATCGGATAATTTTACTTTTTATATCTTCTCTTCCGCCAAAGGGATCGATAATCCTGTTATCCCTTCTGGCTATGGCATTTACAGTAAAATCCCTCCTGCCGAGATCAGCCGTTATATCATCGACGAATGCCACTTGCGGTTTTCTGCTTCCACTTTCATATGTTTCCACCCTGAATGTGGTGATCTCAACGAGCTTGCCCCCCAGCTTGAGCCCTATTGTGCCGAATCGTTTGCCTATCAGAAAGGGTCTTTTTTTTGCCTCGCGAATCTTTCTCTCTATATATTCGGGATCGTGGGGAGTGGAAAAATCGTAATCTTTGGGCTCCTGTCCCATCAGTTCATCCCTCAAGGACCCCCCCACCTCGTAAACAGGCGAGATGATTTCTTCAACCCTTTCCGGAATTGTTGTCGTCTTATGAACCACGCCTGTTTGCGTCATACCGGTCATCACATCCTTTTAGAAGGGCATCGCTGGGCGGTTTTTTACTTCGGTCCTCTGCGATAGAGCCCCTTCTCCTCCAGTACCTTCACCTTGGCATCTATCAATTGACTGTGAGTAAGATAGAGCATGTTTGCCAGCTTGTGGACAAGATAATCCTCATATTTGTCGAGTTTTTTGTCCGTATATGCAATTCTCCAGACCGTTTCTATAATTCCGGTCTTTTCTTCCTGTGTGTAATTCTTGTTGATCAGGTTGGTAAACTGCCACAGATCGCGACTCCCCTTTAACTCTTCTTCAGACGCGTCAAGGATTGCCCTGGCCATGTCTGCGGACATATCAAAATCTCTACAGACAGTGGCTAAAATACTGTCACGCTCTTCCTCACTGAAATCACCGTCTATCTGAGACATCTCCAGTAAAAGCGCGCAGGTTGCGACAGGGATATCGTGTGAAGTATCTTTCTCTTTTTCTTCTTCTTTTGTTTTTCCAAAAAAATTCTTAACCAGGTCAATCATTTTGTTCGCCGCCTTTTGTTTATACCCTGAATTTCTTAATGTTTCCTTTGTGGTTTTGATCTACAGAAAAAGTTCCCTAATGTCAAGCATCAAGGCCCCCGCATAAATATCACCAAATCGAATAACATGACACATCGTATAGATATAAGCTATTTGACTTATTCGTTTTAATAATATACCTTGCGCTGCGATGATTAGTGCCACCCATAACTCTCAACGAGACCTTTGCGGGAAAAACATGGATATAATTTATTTCGATAACGCCGCCACCTCCTGGCCCAAGCCTGACGCAACGCTGGAGGCAATGAACCGGTACAACGAGATAACGGGAGGAAGTCCGGGAAGATCGGCGCACAGGTTATCCATCGAAGCGGCGAGAATAATCTTTGATACAAGAGAATCTCTGGTAGAACTATTCGGTATCACCGATTCGCTGCGCATTGTCTTCACGAAAAATGCCACAGAGGCCCTCAATATCGCAATCTTCGGACTCCTTAAAAAAGGTGATCATGTAATCACATCCGGCATGGAACACAATTCCGTCATGAGACCGCTCCGGGCGATGGAGGCCGGGGGCATTGAACTATCGGTGATTCCCTGCTCTGAAAGGGGAGAGATGGACCCACAGGATATTCCCCCTTATATAAAAAAAAATACCAGGGCCATATTCCTTACCCACGCCTCGAACGTTACGGGAACAATCATGCCGGTGGCCGAAGTCGGGAAAATCGCGAGAGAAAAAGGAATTATATTCTGTGTCGATGCGGCACAAACAGCGGGCGCCATCCCCATCGATGTAGAGGAAATGAATATAGACCTCCTTGCCTTTACCGGTCATAAATCACTCCTGGGACCTCAGGGCACGGGCGGACTGTACATTAGGAAAGGTCTTGAAAAAAATATAGCCCCCCTGTGCATGGGAGGCACGGGGAGCAGATCGGAATGGGAGGAACAACCCGCATTCATGCCCGACAAATATGAATCGGGGACCCTCAACGCGATAGGAATTGCGGGCCTCGGCGCCGGTGTCAGGTATATCCTGAAGGAGGGCATCGGCGAAATAAGGAAAAAAGAGACCGCACTGGCCGGGACATTCATCGACGGCATCGCCGCCATCGACGGCATAAAATTATATGGATTGGACAACGCCCCGGGAAGGACGGCTGTTGTTTCCTTTAATATTAACGGTATCAGCCCTTCCGAGGCAGCCCTGGCTTTCGATGAGAAATTCAATATTATGGAGAGGCCGGGCCTCCATTGCGCCCCCCTCGCCCACAGGACAATCGGTACATTTCCCGGGGGAACCAACAGGTTCAGCTTCGGATATTTCAACAGGCCGGATCAGATAAAAACCGCCCTGGAGGCGATCGAGAGAATTGTCACCGGACTTTGACAGTTACGGAGATAGTGAGTCGTTATCCAGATATACAGCATCGGCCTGTTCGGGGAACAGGCCCTACTGGATGTAGGGGCCGATGCCCCCATCGGCCTCTCGCTGGTTCAATCTTGCAGATTGAACCTAAATATTAAGGAAGAAAAAATTTTGATTTTTTCAAAATCAACAACTATAGACAGAGGAAGAACAGATGAAAAAGACAATAGACGCAAGAGGGCTTTCCTGCCCCCAGCCGGTCATCCTGGCAAAGCAGGCCATCGAAGAAAATGAACGCGTCGTCGTTATCGTCGATAACGTGGGCGCCGTTGAAAATGTGAGACGCCTGGGCTCCACGATGGGCCGCGAAGTGACAATAGACAAAAAAGGTGAGGAAACCTTTCACATACACCTCTCAGGAGGCCCAGCGACAAATGATAGCCCGGGGAAAACGCCGGACACACCGGCAGAAAAACAATCGAACCGGCATGGATCATCCTATGTTGTCGCCATTCCATCAGACACGATGGGCAGCGGTAATGATGAACTGGGGGCCATACTTATCAAGAGCTTCATCCACACGCTGCTGCAACTGGAGCGGCTGCCCGGCAAAATCATCTTTTACAATACCGGTGTCAAACTTACCGCCGAAGGATCGGACGTTATCGACGACCTGAAACAGATGGAAGAACTGGGTGTCACGATCCTCGTCTGCGGCACCTGTACAAATTTTTTTGAAATTACCGACAGGGTGGCGACCGGAACAATATCGAATATGTTCGAAATCGCCGAAACTATGTCACAGGCAGAAAGGCTGGTAACGCCATGACCAGTGCCAGAAACTACTATGTGGTCCTCTTTCACTCCGTCACACACGCGATCAAGGCCGAGAAGGTCTTGAAGGAAGCCGGGGTTGCCGCAAAGGCCATACCCGTTCCCCGGCATATCAGCTCCGATTGCGGCGTATGCCTGCGATGCGTCGGCTCACAGAAAGAGAAGATAGAACAAACCCTTTTCGAGAAGGTGGATTTTTCTAGAATCGCCCACCTGTAATAGAAATTTATCTTTGATTATGTTATACTAAACGCCACATGTCCAAAATGGGCATGGTTGTGTTTCCCAATTATTAAATCCAAAAATACTCTTTGCATAATCTGAGAAAGGGAAAAGCCGACATGAAAAAATCAATCAAAGGTACGAAGACCGAACAAAATCTGTTGAAGGCGTTTGCCGGTGAGTCGCAGGCAAGAAACCGGTACACCTACTTTGCCAGCGCCGCCAAAAAGGAAGGGTATCAGCAGGTATCCGACATATTTCTGGAGACAGCGCAAAACGAAAAGGAACATGCCAAGGTCTTCTTTAAATTTCTCGAAGGGGGCGATCTGGAGATTACCGCAGCCTATCCGGCCGGGATAATCGGCGACACAAAGAGCAATCTTCAGGCGGCCGCCGCGGGTGAAAAGATGGAATGGTCGTCAATCTATCCCGAATTTGCCAACACCGCCAGAGACGAAGGATTCCCGGAAGTCGCCACCGCATTTGAACAGATTGCCAAAGCGGAAACTTTTCACGAAGGCCGGTACAAAAAATTGGCTGAGAATCTGGAGAAAGGCGAAGCCTTCAAGAAAAAGACTCCCGTAAAATGGCACTGCATCAATTGCGGGTACACCCACGAGGGGACCGAACCACCCGAAAAGTGCCCCGCCTGCCAGCATCCAAAGGCATACTATCAGCTAGTGCCGGAAAATTACTAAACCGGAAAAGATTGACACATCGGTAAAAGTCAGATTTCCCCTCTCTTGGTGGGAGGGGATAAAGGGGAGGGGGGTATAAGTAACGGAGATAATATTGTATTCACCCTCACCCATCAAGGGAGAGGGAGTTTTATGACTTTTTACCGGTCCACCACGATTACACGGAAACAACAGGACACCCGGTATCGGATGATGTCGGGTGTCCTTCCATCAACCCCCCGCAGTCTGCGGAAAGGCGGTATTGCTGTAGAGATACTCCACCTTTTCCTTGTGTTTCATCTCTTCATTTGCCATTTTGGAGAGCATATCTTTTACCTTCCCGTCGGGATGAAGTTCTGCAAGAGACTGATAAAAATTGTATGACAGCAATTCCCTGTGGGCCGCCACGAGATATACATCCTTGCTTTCCATATCTTTTTTGATATCGGGTTTCTCCAAATGTTCGGCTACCCTGTAATCCACCACTTCCGTCAATCGCAGCGCCCCCGGGCCATAGCCGCCGTCACGATACTCTTCCAAAAATTCCAGGTGACGCCGCTCTTCTCCCGCAAGCAACTCCAGCGAATCTTTCACTTCCTTCGCTTCTATCTTCTTGCGCAGATCCATATAAAAATCGAAGGCATCCTTCTCCTTTTCAATGGCAATCTCCAGGATCGCATCCAGTGTCTTGTTCCCCATATCCATCCCTCCTATGTTTGGATTATGTTGCATCCTTTGAAAGCTTTTTTGCAGAGGTCTAAACTAAAAGTTTTATAATAACAGGCGACACTCTACGAGCCTGCGTTCATAATTTCACCCAGATAAAATCTGCCATTATCGGCCTTGCAGATGACATTACGGGTAACAAGAAATTCAAGGGCCTTGACCTTGTAATTTTTCATGCCGACCTCATAATACTGAGTACTTACATAGGGAAGTTCAATGGCGGAAGCGGGATCGGTGGCACCCTTCCTCTGCAGATCTTCGAGAAT
>JAUVXT010000100.1 GCA_030603465.1 Deltaproteobacteria bacterium | reverse complement strand
TCGTTTCATAAAACAATAGAAAGCACGGCATCCCAGGAAGACCTGCTCAAAGCCGTGGACGACTTCAATGACAATCCCGCGATTGATGGATTCTTGATACAGCATCCCGTTCCTGAAGGCTTTGATTTCAATGAAGCGCTTTCGCGGATCGATCCCGCGAAAGATGCCGACGGCCTCCACCCCGTCAATCTGGGAAAACTGGTACTGCAACAGAAAGGCCCCCTCCCATGCACCCCGGCGGGCATTCAGGCCATATTGAAATATTACGATCTCGACATCGGTGGAAAAGAAGTCGTCATCGTCGGACGAGGGCCCACACTGGGAAGGCCGCTTGCGCTCATACTGACACTAAAACAGGCCTTTGCCAACGCCGCCGTTACCGTTGTCCATACGGGGGTACCCGATATCGCGCATTACACAAAAAGGGCCGACGTCGTCATCGCAGCGGCGGGGATTCCCGGTATCGTAACACCGGAAATGGTAAAGCCCGGCGCCATCGTAATAAGTGGCGGCATTTCATGGGAAGGCCGCAAACTTATTCCCGACGTGGATGTTTCCGTTGGAGAGGTTGCGGGCTGGATCACTCCCCGGCTTGGCGGAGTCGGTCCAACGACAGTGGCGATGCTCCTTCTGAACACGGTAAAAGCGGCGGAAAAAAGGTGAATGTAAATTGAAAAGGACATCCTGTTTCACACATAGTGAGGGGGGGGTTCACAGGAGGAAGAATTTTTGGCGTGTTATACAGCGCTACTAACTGTGTTTCGTTTTTATACAGAAAACAGTCTATTTAATGTTATGGTAATTAATAATGATTAAAAATAAGAATGTTGACACTAATTGGGTTCCGAAGAAGCAAATTAAAGGTGTCTTAGATAGAGAGTTCATAAATCCATTCATAGATTCCATAAGATATGATCCATTAACCTCCCTAAAACTTTCAAATGCCTTTGTACTCTTAGGGATTTCGGAAAGTTTAATTGTAGCGTTCGACAAGAGTCAGGTAGAATTTGACAAAGCAACAGACAAAGTAAAAGAAAAAAACCTATACCTTGGTTATTTAGGAAAGATATTTCAAAGTGCATTATTATTGATAGGTTCCACAGATTATCTCGGAGCTATGATTCTTTTTCGAGCTGTTTTTGAACTTTTAATAGGTATTTCGACTGAAAAGAATGGCTCGATGAAAGAAAGGAGATACTCGATAGAATTTATTAATGTTGACGAAAAAGAAACTATTCATAGATTTTGGAATGAATTAAACGCTTGGGCACACCCGCATGGGAAGTGGTCAAAAAACATATGTCCTAAATTCTATGGCGTTGGGAGAAATTATCACCCAGCTATCTTTGAGAAATGCCTTAATTACACGGACACGATTCTTGATTTAATGTTAACAATCACAATCGATCATTTTAAAATTACTCCACGTATTTTTCTTGATAACTATAAGGATCAATTCAAGATTGATTTTTGTGAGATTTCCAATGTTGAGATGTTTAAGAGAAGATTAAAAAAGAATCCATAACCTCATGCTTAACGCTGGCTGGTGTTACGCTGGTGTTTCACCCCAGCAGGTCAGCAACACGTTATTTGGTTCAATTTAGGTGAAGTTAAAACAAAGGAATTAAAGTGGCTCAAGGGATTTCACCTGATCGCCGCTTCATGTTGGGTTGATCAAGGAACTTCAGATTACCTTTCCTCCCATTTTATCCCCTGCGCCTCGACGGACTTTATCAGATCAGCAATTCCCTCTTCTACGTCCCGGGGGTCCCCCGTTAACCCGAGGTGTATCTCTGTCCCATATTCGACAAATTTCGGAAGGCTTGAAAGGCTTATCTTCGAGTGTTGCGGAATAAATTCATTCATCATGGGAATGACCTCGGATTCACGCGTGCCTGCCAGGATCAGTGTCCTGGTCACCGTTTTTTCGCCCCTCTCATAATATGTATCGAGAACCCAAGCCGTCATCGGTTCTGCCATACTGGGAAAACCGGGGAGAAAATAGGCATTATTAATTGAAAATCCGGGCACCTGATTTACCGGGTTGGGTATGAGCCTGGCACTTTCCGGAAACTCGACCATCTTCAGGCGCGCCGGCGTTGCCTCCTTCCCGAAACGTTGCTCAAGTATTTTCACACCTTCTTCGTGATATACAAGGGGCCTCCCGGCTGCCTCTGCGGCGCACTGCCTCGTATAATCATCAGGCGTTGCGCCGATTCCTCCGCAGCAGAAGAAGGGTTCCCTGCGAGACATTGCCCACTTCAGTTTCTCCGTGATAAGGCGCGGTTCGTCGACCAGTGTCATCGCGTATGTAAGCGAATGATTACGTTCCGCCAGGAGTTTTCGCGTATTCGCGAAATGACTGTCACGAACCCTTCCGTCCAGGATCTCACTCCCGATAATAATCAGACCGAAACCGCTTGCAAACATTTTTTCAGACATGTCTTCCCTCTTTGTCCGGATATTTTTCCGGATTTCCTCTATCGAGGAAGGGGGCAAAATCTTTCCTTGAGTTTCTTTATCCTCATGTAGGAATCGTTAATCCTGCCGTCACTGATAGTACCCTTGAGTATCAATTTTTTTATTGTCGCGGCGGCTCGTTCAGCTATATCCTCTTCAAAGATAGAATTGTTGGCAAAAACCAGAATGTCGCATCCGGCCTCGACTGCCATCTCTATGGCCGTCTCCAGCCCATAGTACGATCTGATTGCCTTCATCTGCATATCGTCAGAGACAACGACACCATCATACCTAAATCTATCGCGCAGTATCCCCGTGATGATTCTGGGGGATAGTGTGGCGGGCCACTGGGGGTCGAGTTTTCCGTTGAAGATATGGGCGGTCATTACCATGTCGCATTTGCCCGCATTTATAATGGCCTCAAAGGGCGTAAGTTCCATGGGAGACCATGTTTCCGTTACGTCCACAAAACCTGTGTGAGAATCACCGGTCGAGCTTCCATGACCGGGGAAGTGCTTTATCGCGGAGAATATTCCCTTTTCATGGAGGGCATCTATAACAATGAGTGAGTGCCTGACCACGATCTCGGGATCAGCGGAATAGCTGCGCCCCAGGTTACCTATTATAGGATTGTCAGGATTGGTATTGAGATCGACAACGGGCGCGAAATTTGTGTTTATTCCGAGATGGGCGAGCGTTTCCGCCGTTGTTTTAGCATATTTTTTTGTTATTTCCGGATTGTCGGTCGTTCCGAGATATTGTTCCGATACCGTTGATGGAAATCCGAATTTCTCCTTCAGTCTGTTCACCCGTCCCCCCTCCTGATCAATGGCAACAAGAAGGGGTACGAAGGCGGCCTTCTGAAGTTTCGCGATGAGACTTTTTACCTGCTCGGGAGATTGGATGTTTCTCACGGGAGATTTTGAGGGTACGTCATAATCGAAGAGGATTACACCTCCTATATGCCTCTTCCTGATATCTTCGATTATGGGACTCTCGCCATCTACGGCGAGTCCCCTGAAGCCCACCATGAGCATCTGGCCTATCTTCACATCGAGGCTTTCATATTTACCTGAAAGGGCGACTGCAGGGATCAGAAAGATAAACAGAATGGTAAATATGCAGCTCCTGATGAAAGGTTGTCCTTTGTGGTGTGAGGAAGTTTTCGGTATGGACATTGAGAGGATTCCCTCCCGGAATAAAAAAAGCGCCGGTCTCGAAGACCGGCGCTTTTTTATCAGTTTAGGATTTTTTCGGCGGTTTTGAAATAAGGGTTAGCGCCGCACCCAGGAGGCATGCAACCCCGGCTATGATAAAGGGTACCAGCCATGCAGACGGATCGCCACTCCCCTTCGCCGCATCCTTGAAGTATCCGGCGATCTGGGGACCGATGACACCGGCAATCCCGTATGCCATAAATACATACCCATAGTTGAGTCCCACGGTTTTATTGCCGAAGTAATCGGCGGTAAGTGCCGGAAAGAGTCCAAAGTTTCCTCCGAAGTTAAACCCGATGATGCAGGCCCCGATAATGAGGGTCACTCCCACTCCCCCCATCTTGTAGAAGAGCAGCATGATAATGCCCTGGGAAAGACACATCAGGAAAATGGCCAGTTTACGACCGATCTTGTCGGAAACTATTCCCCAGGCAATACGTCCCAGGCCGTTAAAGATCGCATACCATGCCATTGCGGTACCAGCCGTTGCCGAAGCAGCCGCCGCGGCCATTCCATTGGCCTGCAGGGCATCGATACCGAACAATTTAATGCAGTATATTACCATCAAGCCTGCGATGGCTGAGAAGAGAAATGTTATCCAGGTCATGTAGAATTGCGGGGTCTTGAACATTTCCCCCGGCACAAAATCGACCATACCGGCAGCGGTTCCTGGGGTTCCATCCTTCGCGGCATTCTGTTCCGATGGCGTCCATCCCGCCGGGCAATAACCCTGAGGAGGATCGATCATGACGGTGCTTCCCAGCAAAACGATGACAAGGAAGATAACGCCGTAGAGGAGAAAAACACTCTGAACTCCTCCCAGGCCGAAGAAATTTAATGTATTGAGAAGGTCAAACCACGATCCCGCCGACTTGACCCAGATAGTCGCGCCAAACCCAAAACCGGCTACTGCCAGTCCCGCCACCATGCCTTTCTTATCCGGAAACCACTTTACCCCCACCGCGATAGGCACCACATAGGCGAGTCCGATGCCGGCTCCACCTATAATGCCGATAAATACAAGCTGTGCCGCGAATGTTTGCCCAAAGAATCCACCAAGAATATATCCCACTCCCAGAATAATACCCCCTATGGCAGCTATTCTTCTGGGACCTATCTTCCCCAGCATTCTCCCCGACACGATTGTTGCTATGGCGAATACGAGAAGGCCAATAGAAAAGACCCAGGCCGCCTGTCCGGCACTGAATTTGTACATCCCTTCAGCAGCAGTCAGCTTCGGCGTGAAAACAGACCATGCGTAAATCGCTCCCAGAGACAACTGAATGAGTATGGCACCAACAACCACATACCATCGATTCATAACTTTCTGATCAACCATTTATTCCTCCCTATATGTACTGAATAATTAAGACTCTTAGAATTAAATATGCTGCGAAATCCTGTGATAGTTATCTAAAAATCCTTTAGATGTCAATCAAAAAGTGCACATTTATTGAAGCTCCCCGCAGCAAGCTGCGGGGATTGCGCTCGCTGTTCAGTTCAGAGATGGTGGAGATCCTCGGGAGAGTTTACATTAAGGAACATCCGTTCCTCCGGGTCAAATGACTTAATTACATCCTGTGATATCGTTAATGTTCTCGATTTTTTGTAGATGTTATTTATCTTCAGATCGCCCCTGTCGACATGTCTTTTCATAATGGGGATGCACCTTCTGGAATAGATGGCATGAAGTGATTCAAGGCCGCCAGCCGTCTCCGGCACCACTATATCGTAGTTTTCGATCCTCTCTATCATGAATTCGATAAAATCTTTGTTTAAACAGGGCATATCACAGGGAGAGACGAAGGCGTGGGAATGGGACGCGTAGAAAAGGCCCGTGTACAGACCACCCAATGCGGCCTTTTCCTTTATTATGTCGGCAACTATCCGGATATCGTAATCGAGATAATCGAGAGGAGAATTGGTAACCAGTATAATCTCTTGAAAAAGCTCCCGAAAAATTCTGATAGTCCTGTCGAGTATCTTCTCGCCCCCTATCTCTACAAATGCCTTGTTAAGCCCCATCCTTGTGTTCTTTCCACCCGACAAGATAATTCCCGTCATACCGATCGTCTCCTCTGGGAATCATATACAGCAGCAAAAGACACATGTCAATGCCGGGAGAAAGTTGCTTTGACTTAAGGCCGACAGTATTGTATGTCTCATCGTCAGGAGAGCTTGAATTGAACAGCGAGCACATTTCCCGCTGCTTGCGGCGGGGTTCGCGAGTGAATAAAAATAATAATTTTCCTTAAAAGCAGGAGATTTCTCACCGCTTGTTGCGGGAAACTTTAATATGCAGATTATTTCTACAGGACACAGGATAAAATGGTGGGCCGCCATCAAAGACGGTGTCGTCGCGGCGTGGCCTATCTGCCTCGGATATCTCGCTATCGGTCTGGCCTTCGGCGTCATTGCCCAGAAGGCGGGTCTCCACCCTCTTGAAATCGGCCTCATGTCCGTCATGGTCTATGCGGGGAGTTCGCAATTCATTGCAATCTCGATGCTGGCCGGCGGCAGCGCTATTGTGCCGATCATAGTCACCACTTTTATGGTAAATTTGAGACACCTCCTGATGAGTTCGTCGCTTTCCATTTATCTGAAGTCGGTGCGTAGCGGGTGGCTTGCATTGTATGCATACGGCGTTACCGACGAGAGTTTCGCGCTCAACCTTGCCAGATTCAGGAATGATGACTGGGACTGGCGGCGAGCACTGGTTCTTAATCACACCACAAATATTGCCTGGATAGGTAGCACCATAGCCGGGGGATTTGGCGGGCAATTTATTCCACAGGGAGCCTTCGGAATCGATTACGCGCTTATAGCCATGTTTATCTGCCTTTTTATTTTTCACCTGAGGGGCAATATCTACATCCTTGTTGCCATAATCGCCGGAGGGCTTGCCGTCGGTCTTTCATTGTTAATCCCCGGTAATTCCTACATAATTATCTCTTCTACGATCGCCGCAACGCTGGGTGTCCTCTTCAGGAAATTCCAGCTATCACGCAGGGTGGAGGGGAAAGACTAATGGCTGCCGACTATTTTCTTCTCGTCCTCGGAATGGGGATTGTAACATATATCCCAAGACTGATTCCCATACTTTTCCTGTCTCAGCGTGAGCTCCCCCGGTGGATGGTAGAATGGCTCGATTATATCCCCGCAGCTATACTGAGCGCTCTCATATTCCCCGCTATTCTCACGTCGGGCGAACCGAGGATATTCGATATAACCCGTCCCGAGGTGCTGGTGGCGATTCCCACCTTTATTATTGCGGTTAAGACCAGATCACTGGCAGGCACCGTGATCTTCGGAATGTTTCTCTACTGGCTCGTGGAAAAGTTCTTTTTTTAAAAATTCCTTGTCAAAAGACGGATTAGTTGTTAAAAATCTAGCATAAACTTCTTCTCTGAGAGGGTGAATATGGAAAACATATCAGACGTTACAAAAGGTTTCGTGGATCTGAGAAGGCACATGTGGATGGCAGGCATCGAAGTAAACCTGCGCAGACTGATCTGGCAGATAGCCGTGACGGGGAAGTACATATCGGCAAAGATTCATGAATCGAATAGAAAGCTCGCCGGTTTTGAAAATATCTACGGGGAAGAGCAGCTTGCCCTGGATCGAAGTTCTGATATAATCCTGGAAAGTCAGATGAGACATTCGGGATTTGTGAGGGAGTATGCGTCGGAAGAGCGGGATTCCATTATTCAGATCGGGAAGGGAGACGAGCAGTACTTCGTAACCGCAGACCCTCTCGACGGATCCTCGCTGGTCGATGCCAACCTGGCAATCGGAACGATTCTCGGCATCCACAATACGTCTATCCCGGAGGTGGGCGGAAAGAGCCTTGTGGCGGCAATGTACATCACCTATGGTCCCCTTATCACAATGGTCTACTCTGCAGGAAAGGGGACTCATGAATTTGTCCTCAACAGAGAGGGAGAATATGTCCTTTCCGGGGAAAATATCGTCTTAAAGGAGAGGGGTTCTATTTACAGCCTCGGAGGATTAAGGCGGGACTGGTTGCCGGAACACCTCGAATATATAGAATACCTGGAAAGCGAGGGGTACAAGCTGCGCTACAGCGGGGGCTTTGTCCCGGATATCAACCAGATCTTGATCAAAAAGGGGGGGGTATTCACCTACCCCGCCCTGAAGGACAATAAGAGGGGTAAGCTGCGGCTGATTTTTGAACTTCAACCGGTGGCCTTTATCATGGAAGGGGCCGGAGGGATGGCCACCGACGGGAAAGAGGACATACTTTCGATAAAACCCGAATCTCTCGACCAGAGAAGCCCCATCTATATCGGAAGCCGTTTTGAAATAGAAAAGGCGAGTGAATTCCTGAGTAAAAGCGGCACATAAAGGCGCTTAGGAATCAACAGGGGGAGGCGTGCAATGATATTCAAGGATACCGAAGAGCTAAAGGAAAGAAGTAACGGCTGCCTGAAGATTGAAGGATGGGATGTCGGTGTATTGGACGAGGAAGATCTCAAGGGCCGTTTGATCGATGATTTGATCTATTCTGCCGTCTTCAGCTCCGAAGAGGAAACAAGAGAGGCGTCTCGCTGGTTAATAAGAAGGGCCGGTGTCGCCCTGGGGATATATCCGGCATCCATCCAAGCCCTCTATGAGGCGATGGGAAGAAAAGAGGTGTCGGGTTTTACTGTTCCTGCCATAAATATCAGAGGGATGACATATTACAGCGCCCAGGCGGTCTTCCGCGCCGCTATCAAGGGAAATGTGGGGGCGCTCCTTTTCGAAATCGCACGTTCCGAAACGGGCTACACCGATCAGCGCCCGGCGGAGTACACAGCGGCAGTTACTGCCGCCGCCATCAAGACCGGATTCCGCGGCTTTCTCTTCATACAAGGGGATCATTTCCAGATCAACGCGAAAAAGTATGCCGCGGACCCCGACGGGGACACGGAGGCTGTCAAAGCCCTGATTAAAGAGGCAATCGACGCGGGTTTTTATAATATCGACATCGACGCATCCACGCTCGCCGATCTCAGCAGACCGTCGATACAGGAACAACAAGAAAAGAATTGCACCCTGACTGCGGCCATGACCGCCCTGATAAGAAAGATCGAGCCAGAAGGGGTGACTGTATCGGTGGGGGGTGAAATCGGGGAAATAGGAGATAAAAATACCACCGTTGAAGAATTTGTCGTATTTATGGACTGTTACCTCGATGAACTAAAGAAAGGAAAAAAGAAACAGGAAGGCATAAGCAAGATCAGCATTCAG
>JAUVXT010000138.1 GCA_030603465.1 Deltaproteobacteria bacterium | reverse complement strand
GCGGGCCAGCCCACCGCCATTCCGCCAGGCTTCTGGCATCAGTTCAGAGGTGTGACTGACGTGCAGTGCATCGAGGTTTCTCAGGGCCTGTTGATCGAGCCTGATATCGAACGCAGGATACAGGGAGGCATTGAAGAATGGGCGAGATGATAACAACCCGGAATCCGAGAGTCCAGCGGATTATGAAAATAAAAGACCAGGAGCGACAGTGGCGTAAGAATTGGGCAGAACTTAAATGGGGACAAGGCAGACATTTCATTCCAACAGAAGAACGCTTATTTTCAAATACTTTGGAGGATGGAGCATGGAAAGGCCAGCGTTGCTTCATCATCGGTGGAGGTCCGAGCCTCAAGGGTTTCGATTTCTCCAAACTTAAGGGGGAACTTGTCATCGGGATAAACCGGGCTTACGAGAAGGCCGATTGCACGATAATCTTCTCTCTTGATAGCCGATATTACATGTGGATAGTCAGGGGGAAGCTAGGAGCGGAGGCGAAGAAGAAGTTTGAAGATTTCAAAGGCTATAAAGTGTGGCTCAATTCGGCCTCTTTTATTCCGTGTCCTGAAGATATTCATCTTTTCAATTGCATCGGCGGAGGAAGAGCTTTTTCATGGTCTCTCAAGAACGGATTGGCCGGCGGTTGCAATTCGGGTTACGGAGCGGTCAACCTCGCTGTTTGCTTGGGTGCTAATCCCATCTACCTGCTCGGTTTCGACATGAAGGGGGACGGCAAAAAACAGGCCTGGTGGCATGACGGCTATCCGGCGAAACAGCCCGATTCCGTCTACAAGAAATTCATCGAGCGGTTCAACAACATAGCGCCGGAGTTGAAAACGAAAGGCTTGCAAATTATAAACCTCAACCCGGACAGCGCCTTGAGATGTTTCGAGTTCGGGAAGTTTGAGGATATTAGACGAAAGACGATAACGGTGATCACTCCCACGGGAGACAGGCCGTTGGCCTTTGCTCTATGCCGGCAGTGGATGAAACATCAGACATTGCAGCCTGATCAATGGATTGTCGTCGATGACGGGAAGCGACCCCTCAAGCCGTCCGCCCCGATGCAGTACGTGAGAAGAGAACCGCGACCCGATGACCCGGAACATACGCTGATTCTCAATCTCAAAACGGCCATGCCGCTGATCAAAGGCGACAATGTAATGATTATAGAGGACGATGAGTATTATGCGTCCGAATATATCGAGGAGATGGCGCGTCGGCTCAATCAGCATGAGGTCGCAGGTATCGGAAGAAGCAAATATTATCATCTGCCTTCAGGCGGTAATTGGCAGACCAAGAATACGGCACATGCCTCTCTCGCCGAAACGGGCTTCAGGGATTCATTTCTACCAGAATTTAAGGAGTTGTTGAATAAAAATACTATTCATCTGGATTTTGATATTTGGAAAAAAGCCATAGAAAAGGGTCGGGGGTTTCTTTTCATAGATAGCGACAAGAAGCCATTGTATGTGGGTATAAAAGGACTGCCTGGGCGTTGTGGCATTGGTATCGGGCATAATCCGAATCATTCGATATATAGACGGCATCCCCATGATTTGTCCCGCAATATTCTGAAACAATGGATACCCAAAGATCATGAAGTTTATATGGATGTGTTGAACGGAAAACTGACAGACAAGAACTATCAATCATACTTTCCAGATATAACAGGCATTACAGTTTGTTTTAATACAAAAGATTTGATAGAGCGAACTTATGCTTCTATCCGCAAATTTCATCCATATATGCCTATTATCATTGTTGACGGCTCTGATCCGAGCACCCCATGCGCATCTTATGTCAAGACTCTGGCATCTGATAAAACGGAAGTCATATCGCCTGGATACAATATCGGTCATGGGGAAGGGATGTGCGTGGGTATTGAACAAGTCAAGACAAAATATGCCTTAACCTTCGATTCAGATATAAAGATGTTGAAATCTCCCATCAATCAGATGTTAGAGATGATGGAAGAGGACACGTTTGGAGTTGGGGTCGTTTGCAAAACCGGATTCGATGGTGTTGATTGTGGATTAAATCCCCATCATAAAAAAACAGGCTGCATATCGTATCTCCATCCTTATTTCCAATTAATAAACATAGAAAATTACAAGAAATTTCATCCATATGTGAATCATGGAGCTCCCTGTATTTTAACGATGATCGATATCCACAAAAAGGGGTTATCCGAAAAGATATTGAAAGATTTCCCGAAATTGGAAACGGATTTCGTAAAACATTACCATCGGGGGACATGGAACACAAAAGGAGAAATGAAAACCATTGCATTTGTTACCCGCGTTCATCCCAGGCGGCCTAATATGCTCAAAAAGTGTATGGAATCCGTTAAGGCGCAAACAAGCGATGATTATATTCATGTATTGTTTCGGGATGACAAATCAAAAGAGGGTTATGGTGTTTATAATGCAGATAAATCTCTAATGAAAATTAAAAATATTGATGCTCGCTACGCAATGGTTCTCGACGACGATGACATGCTTGTCTATCCGGATTTCGTTAAAGAATTTAAAAGCATTGTCGGTAAAAGTAATGTTGATATCGTGTTTTTTAAAGGCATGATAGACGGTGGCATATTTCCACCGCCAGATGTTTGGGGAAAAGCTCCTGCCCATTGCAAAATCGGTTCTTTTAATTTTGCCGTAAGGCTGGATATTTGGATGAAATATATTCACACCTGGAATCCGATATCGGGAAAAGGTTGCGCTGATTATTGGTTCATCGCCCATTGTTACGATAAAACAGAAAGATATTTTTGGCTTGATCGCGTGGTTGCAAGAACACAGAAGAGACCAGGGCATGGTAAAGGGGAACATGAGCATGTCTAAATCGATAGTAGATATTATTATTCCTACGATAAGAACAGAAGCAGAGATAGCAGATCTAATCTCTGAAATCAAAAATTCTGTGGCATATGAATTAAATTTGATCGTAATATCCGGCAATCAGTCCGCGGCAAAAAACAGAAATATCGGGCTGGATAAGGCAAAAGCCGAATTTATTATCATGTGCGATGATGATATAGAAAAGTTTCCTTATGGATGGGATAGAGACTTGATCGATGCGTTGAAGCAGACGGGGGCCAGCATGGTTGGTGCGAGATTATTTAATCCTGATGGCGCTCTCCAAGTGACAAATTATAGAAATTTTGATTTATCGAAGGATCTTGTCGAGGTCGAAATCATGATTACGGCTTGCTGTGCTTTCAAGAATACCGCATTGAGATTCGATGAGAATTATATAGGAAGCGGATATGAGGATACGGATTTTTGCAGACAACTGGGAGGGAAGTTTTTCGTTGCGAATAAAGTGAAGGTCACGCATAAAAATGAGCATAAAAATCCTTTCGATGTGCAGAATGGAAAATACTTCAGGGAGAAATGGGATAAATAAACATGGAAGAGCAATTAAAAGAAATAATTGATTATTTCACTGCCAGGCTGACAGCTTTATTTTTATCGGAGGAAGATTTTCGCCAGCTATATGATTTAGCAGTTAATGTGCAGGAAAACGGAAGGATACTTGAGATTGGCGCTGGGGCTGGTTGTTCTATGGTGACCATGGCTATTGCATCTAAAACTAGGGGGATTGAACTGACCACCATAGATTTATTTCAATACGCAAATTATTTGGAGTATGGATACAACATCACTAAAGAAAGTGCTTTGGATAAATTTTTGGAGAACATGAAGTTCTGGGGGTTGGACATCAAATTATTACGGGAACAGTCGGCATCGGCTTGCAAAAAGATAGAGGATAAGAGCGTTGATTTACTTTTTATAGATGGGAGTCACCAGTACTCCGAGGTCAAAGCCGATATCATAAATTACAGTCCAAAGGTAAAAAATGAGGGGATTCTCTGTGGCCACGATTATCAAAAATGCCATCCCGGCGTAAGAAAGGCAGTCGATGAGATATTCGGTAAAAACGGTTTTCGAGTCTTAAAGAATTCTTCCATTTGGGTGAAAAAATGAATCCTTGCAAAGTTTTGGCGCTTCAAGATGTTACGTGGAAATGTAACTGGAAATGCAAACATTGTTATTTTCGAAGATTCGACAAATCCTGGGACTCTGGCGATACACCTCTAGAGGTGCTTAAAAAAGAAATCGATAGTGGAAAGGCAAGAGGATGTGATGAAGTTGCGCTATGTGGCAAAGGGGAGCCGACCTTGCATTCCCAAGTCAATCAGATCATAGAATACGCCACGAAGGTTGGAATGAAATCCCTGATAATAACCAATGGCAGCGTAGGCATTGAGACATATCAAAAACTATATGATTTAGGTTTAGGATATCTCCAGATTTCCATGCACGGATTGGGGAAAACTCTGGATAAGATTGCAGAAAGAGAAGGTGCAGGGCAGAGGCAGATGAAACTCCTAGAATGGCTGAATAAGGAAAACCATCCATTCAGGATAAATATAACCCTTCAGCAACTAAATTACCAAGAGCTTATTGATATTGTCGAAAAGGCTGTCCAGCTCGGTGCGTTTCACGTATCGCTATTAAATTTTCTGCCGCACTATCAATGGAATTTATATTTAAAAGAAGTAGCGGTCAATCCCGTGGAATTAGTTGATATGCTCGAGGAGTCAATGGAATATATGGAAGGAAAGGTTATTTTTACGCTTCGATATTTCCCTATGTGTTTATTAAGGCCGAATTTTTGGAAATATGTTACCAATGCGCAATTTGTTTTATTCGACCCCTGGGAGTGGGATTACGGACAGTATTCTAAAGACATAGAAAAGGTATGGGAATCCGCAGTTGGATTAAGTGAAACAGTAAGAATTAAAGGCGAACCCTGCGATCCCTGCCTGCTGAAGGATCATTGTGGGGGTTGGAATAAAGTTTATGCACAGGCTTTTAATTTCGAGGGATTGAAAACAATTAAGGAAGTCCCCAATGAATTAGAGGAGGCTGTGATTCAAAGGGGCGGTCTATTCGATTTGAATCCCGCAAATAATGAAAAAGGAGGCAAAAATGCCATACAGCATATTAGGTAAAAATGAGATGCTCGACGCACTCGCAGGACTCGCTGTCTTTGTATCGCTCCATGAGGGCGATCCTGGAGAGAGTGGGATTAACGAGATTTCAGGCGGAAGTCCTGCCTACGCAAGGAAGGCTATCACCTGGAATCCGGCCGCAAGCGGAAGTCTAGACTCGTCAAGTCAGCCAGTGTTCGATGTGCCTGCCGGAAAGACGGTTAGCTATGTCGGATTCTGGTCGGCGGAATCAGGTGGCGTGTTTTATGGAGCAGCAGACGTGGTAGACGAGGTTTTCGGCGCACAGGGGACATACACCCTGACCGACGCTGACTTGGATTTGAACGCATAAAAATAGGAGAGTGAAAAGTGCAATATGCAAGGCCTGTCTCGGATATCGAGAATCCCGGGGGCTGGACTGCAGAACCCCTCTGGGAAAAGATAGACGAAGAGCCGTTTGACGATGGTGATTTTTTAATCTCGCCGAAGTCCTCAGCGGGGGATTCATTCACGATAGGCCTTTCCGGGGTTATAGACCCTGAAGTTCATACCGGTCACGTCATTAGGATTAGAATCAAAACAGGGGTAACGGGGACATTCAAATACGAGCTGATGCAGGGAGCTGTAGTAATCAAAGGCAGCGGGGATGTAGTGCTTGGCACTGTTTTCGCTGAGTATAATATGCTATTGACTGAGGAAGAGGCTGGAAACATATCGGATTATGGGGCACTCAGGCTTCGAGTCACGACTGTCGCCACGCAGAAGAACCAGCGTCAGAATGTCTCGTGGATAAAGATAGACGTCCCCGATGCCGATGGAGAGGAGCATTCCGGTTCTGGTTCAATCTCAGGGAACGGCTCGGCTAACGGTACAATTAAAAAAGGCGGAAAAGGCTCTGCATTAAAATCCGCAGGCGGGACGCTTCTGGCCTTCGGACTTGCGGGGATGCTGGGTATCGCATCGATCATTGGCGGAGGCTCGGTCGTTGCAACCGGCACAGCGAGTGAGGTAGAGGAACACTCTGGGGTTGCCGCGGTCTCTGGAAACGGTGTTATTGCTGGCATGGGTATAAGACAAACTCCCGGCTATTCGGTCATTGCCGGCGAAGGCTCCATTATCGCTGCCGGCTCTTCTAACGAAAGTTATTCTGGTGTTGCTTTTATCTCCGGAGATGGCGTGCTCATCGCGATGGCTGAGAAAGAAGCATTTGGCACGGCATCGATATCAGGAGGAGGTCATTTGATCGTGCCTGAGAAGGCGGTTCCTTACATCTTCATGGTTTCGCCGAGGAAGAGGATATTCGAAGTCGAAGCGAGGGAAAGATTCTTCAAAGTCATTCCAAGGGAGAGGACATAATATGCCAAGACCGATAGTCACGAAATCCGTGAGCGACAGGTTCGAAATCGGATTGCAGTACCAGGCACCCGACTTAGAGGCAGGCGAGACGATAACGGATGTCGAAGTCACTATTGGCCCCGCTGGTTTGACCGCAGAAGGCGCGCCTGTGATAGACGGAAACATGGTCTCGCAGGTGATAAGCGGCGGTGTGATCAAAAAGAATTATACCGTTCTTTTCAAGGTCACGACCTCCGCGGGATTTATTTACAGCAATCCCAAAAAGGAATCGATTTTAGTGAAGGTGATTTTTTGAGGAGAGATTAAAATGATAATAGGATGGATGACCGACCTTGCCGAAGCGAACACTTATTTCACGGAAAAAAGGCTTGAAGTGGCGGCTTGGGATGCACTGATAGATGCGACGAAAACAAAAGCGCTGTGGAACGGATATAACAGGATTTGTCATTGCTCTGATTTCTCTATTCCAGCAACCCCTTCAGCCGCGGAGCTTCTAAAGCTCAAAGATGCTCAGTGCGAGATGGCCTATTATCTGGCTATCCACCTGGCCGATGAGGATAGG
>JAUVXT010000068.1 GCA_030603465.1 Deltaproteobacteria bacterium | reverse complement strand
AGAGTCTTCGTTAACGATTTCCCTTTTTATCGTCAGAAGGCCTGCGAGACCGCAGTTGAAAGTAGCCGCGTAGAGAGGAAATATAACGATAGTATTGGGGGGCACATTTCGTGGATTCTTCCCTATGGAAATCTTCCAGCGCCTTATGTGGCGCCATATTTTGGTTTGCCTTGTCATTAATGGTGTCCTCGGTTGACTCTTATCGAACCAGGGAGATACTTGCAATATCTATTCTGTGTATTTGAGAGATGCCTCTATGAACCGGTAAAACAGGGGGTGCGGTTTTGTCGGTTTCGATTTGAATTCCGGATGGAACTGGCAGCCAAGAAACCAGGGATTGTCCTTGAGTTCAATGATTTCGACAAGGTGTCCGTCTGGAGATATTCCGCTGATGTTCAATCCCTTTTGCGTTAGAATATCCCTGTATTCATTATTGAACTCATAGCGGTGTCTGTGCCGTTCACTGATCTTTTTCCTTTCATATGCCTCCGATGCGAAGGTGCCCTTTTCGAGACGGCAGTCATAGGCGCCCAGTCTCATCGTTCCACCCTTATCGGTTATCTCTTTCTGCTCGGGCAGAAGATCGATGACCGGATGGGGTGTTTCCTGATCAAATTCGGAGCTGTTTGCCTTCTCCAGTTTGCATACATTTCTTGCATACTCTACAACCGCCATCTGCATGCCGAGACATATACCGAAGAAGGGGATTTTATTTTCACGGGCATAGGTTATTGCCTGAATCATTCCCTCGATCCCCCTTCTGCCGAATCCTCCCGGGACCAGTATCCCCCCTATACCGTTTAATTGATCGCCTATTCCTTCCCTTTCGAGCTGTTCTGAATCGATGAATGAGAGGTTAACCTTGCAATTATTACAAATTCCCCCATGGGTGAGGGCTTCATTGAGGCTCTTATATGAATCGGTCCAGTCGACGTATTTTCCCACGATGGCGATTGTCACCTCATGGGAAGGATTTTTAATCCTGTCAATCAGTTTTTCCCATTTTCCAAGTCGGGGCTGGCCCGTCCAGATATTTAGAAGTTCCACGATCTTTTGATCTACCCCCTCCTTGTGATAGACCAGGGGGACTTCGTAGATACTGTCTACATCCTTGGCGGTGAAGACAGATTCCACTTCAACATTGCAAAAGAGGGAAATCTTTTTCTTTATTTCACCGGTCAGGAAATCCTCTGTGCGGCAGAGCAGGATATCGGGTTGGATACCTATTTCGCGAAGCGCCTTTACACTGTGCTGTGTCGGCTTTGTCTTTACTTCTCCCGCCGTTTTCAGATAGGGTACCCAGGTGAGGTGGATAAAGAGGGCGTTTTGTTTGCCCACTTCGTTGCGAAACTGTCTGATGGCCTCCAGAAAGGGGAGGCTTTCTATGTCACCGACGGTACCGCCGATTTCCACGATAGAGACATCGAATCCTGTCGCTGCCTCTTTTATGTAATCCTTGATCTCGTTGGTAATGTGGGGAATTACCTGAACCGTTCCCCCGAGATACTCTCCCCGCCGTTCCTTCGTTATTACCGAGTAATAGACCTGTCCCGCCGTCAGATTATTGCCTCTCCCCATGGGTGTTTCGGTGAAACGTTCGTAATGTCCCAGATCCAGGTCTGTTTCCGCCCCATCGTCGGTGACAAAGACCTCGCCGTGTTGGAAGGGGTTCATCGTGCCGGGGTCCACATTTATGTAGGGATCGAGCTTCTGATTTGTCACCTTGAGACCGCGACACTCGAGGAGGGCGCCTATGGAGGCGCCTGCCAGTCCTTTCCCGAGCGAGGAAAGTACGCCACCGGTGATAAAAATGAATTTTGTCCTCATTCCATGATCCTTTCAGGTTCTTTCGTAAAAGGTCTTTTTCCCAAAATGGTCTTCAAGCGAGAAAAACTGACTTTTTGCGAGTACATCAAGCCTTAGATTTATCAAAAAGCATATGAGATAATATGCGGCACCCCGACAACTTAAATACGAAAAAAGCTCCTTTTATTTCCGGGAAAGGCGTTAATTATCGGCTTCAACTCCTGCACCTTTGATAAACACATCGGCGTGAATGGCACCTCTCGGGCATATACTTACGCATGAATAGCACAGTTGACATTTTTCCGTATCAATTGAAAATGTCTCTCCATTGCGGGAAATTGCCTCCTGGGGACAGTTTTCAACGCATTTGTCGCAGAAGATACAGGTGCCGCAACTCATGCAGTGATCAATGTCGCTGTCCTCTTCTCCAAAGTAAACCGTTTGTATCCGACGTCTGGAGACAGGGTTCTCTATGGGATAGACAAAGGCTTGTCCCTTCAGGGTCGCGTCTATTTCCATGGCTGCCACTCGCCCCGAGCCCACCGCGTCCGTAATGAGACCGGGCTTTATGATATCTCCGCAACCATAGATCTTGGGATCGCTGCTCCTGAATGATTTCTCTGCCGTGACGATGTACCCTCTCTCATCAATGAACACGGAATCCGGAAGGAAGGATGTATCCGGTGCCTCACCGATACTGAAGAAAACGACGTCGGCCCGCATGTCCGTCCTGTCCGTGAAATATACCCTTGATTCATCGAGCCTGTCAATCATTTTGGGCCACAGGATTTCTGTCCCCAGTTCTGTAGCGAGATCCAGTTCCCTTCCGAAGGCGAGCGGTTTTTGAATATCTATGGCGGTTACCTTTGATGCACCAAGCCTCCATGATTCGCAGGCGATATCTATTCCTACATTTCCCGATCCGATAATTACTATCTCTTTACCGGAGAGGTCCACAGGATTCCCCTCATTGATCGCGATGAGGAATTGAAGGCCCGACAGTATTCTCTCCCCTCCGGGGTATGGGATCCGCTTGGTAATTTGCGCGCCCGTCGAAACGACGACGATATCACTACTCTCGTAGATCTTTGAAAACCCTTCTCTATCAATCTTTTCTCCGGTGTGGAATATAATGGGAAGTGATTTGATTCTGGCAATATCCCTGTCAAGGGTTTCATCGGATAATCGTTCTTTGGGAATCGCCTGTTTGACTTTTCCCCCGATATCGTCGGTGGCATCATAGGTGTTTACGCTGTAGCCCCTTCTGGAAAGTTGCCATGCCGTTGAGAGGCCGGAAGGGCCTGCTCCCACAATGGAGACAGTCTCCGCCCGCTTTTCCTTCCCAACCATGGGATCGAAATCGGGATAGTACTTCTGTGCCAGCTTCTGTATCTCGACGGGACCGTCCAGCATATTTCTGTTACACCCCTCCATGCATGGCGCCGGGCAGGCGGTGCCGCATACGGACATTCTGAAGGGGGTATACTCATCCATGAAGAGTTGTGCTTCCCTTATCTCCCCGTCCTTAATGAGGTTAAAGAAGACCGGTGTAGGAATGCCCGTGGGACAGTTATATGCGCAGGGAGGCATCAGATTGAAATGAAAGGGTGTTTCCGTTTTCATGTTCATGCCCGGCGTATAGAGACTGCCAAAGGGTCTGTGCCCCTTCTTTGTAATCTTGATAAAATCTTTCGGTGATATGACCGAAAGATCCATTCCCATATCTTTCGCGTATTCGGCAAGCGCCTCTTTCAGAAATGTCCTGTCCGATTTATTGAGTTTTCCAAAGACTGCGCCTATTCCCAGTTGATATGCGTCGACCGTTCCGCGAACATAGATATTGCCGCCGTGGATGCCGGTTCCGACACTGTTGCCTACGGGTGAAGCGCTCTTGTTTCCAAGATTAAGGATAATGACCCTCCCTCCCGCCATATATTCGCCGCAGTAATCTTTTGTCGTTCCGCCGATGATAAGCAGGGGGATCTTATCCATATACTGCTTCATATGTATTCCCGCTCTGTACTCGACGTCGCCCTTGACAAAGATCTTTCCTCCCCTCATGGAATGAGCGGGGATCTCGCCGGCCTTTCCGTGAACGACGATCTTTCCCGAATTCATCGTGTTCCCCACGCCATCCTGTGCATTGCCAAAGATGTCGATACGGGAACCATTCATGAATGCTCCGAGATCCTGTCCCGGCGTACCATGGATCTTAATTGTCGCATCGTGATTTAGCCCTCCACCGATGTACCTCTGTCCAAGAATATTCTTTAAAACTATATCTTTTTCTCCCCGTGACAGATATTCTCTTATCTGCCTGTTCAGTGCTTTGTAGTATAATCCTTTTGCTTCTATAGTAATCATATCAGGCTCCGGCATGTTTAATGCCAAGAATTTTCAATTCTTCTTCGTTAAGACCGACACCCCTCAGCCTGTCTCTGTTGCCTCTGAGTGCTTCGATTGCGCTGATACCCATTGATCCCATCAGTTCCTTGATCTCCTCGCCCCATGCGTGGAGTAGATTCTTCAGGGCCTGAGTCGCCTCGTCAACATCGATTCTTTCGGCCAGTTCCGGTTTGTTCGTCGTAATTCCATAGGCACATTTTCCGGTGAAACATCGCTGACATGCATTGCATCCCAGAGCTATCAAGACCGGCGTTCCCACATAGACCGCATCGGCGCCAAGGCATATCGCCTTCAGGATATCGGAGGAAGTTTGGAATCCTCCCGATGCGACTATACTGACAGTATTTCGTATACCCTCCTCCGTCAATCTGCGGTCTGCGGCGGAGATGGCCAGCTCTATCGGTATTCCCGTGTTCTGTCGTATCTGGAGGGGGGTTGCCCCCGATCCTCCCCTGAAACCGTCGATGGTGATTATATCGGCACCGGCCCGGGCTATACCGCTGGCTATGGGCGCCACGTTATTTACCGCTGAAATCTTGACGGAGACGGGAACGGTGTATTCCGTCGCCTCTTTTATGGCAAAAATAAGCTGTCTCAGATCTTCGATAGAATATATGTCGTGATGAGGCGCCGGTGACAGTGCATCGGAACCGAGGGGGATCATCCTGGTTTTTGACACGGCTTCCGAGACCTTTTCGCCGGGGAGATGTCCACCGATTCCGGGCTTTGCGCCCTGTCCGATCTTGATCTCAACGGCTGCTGCACTCTTGAGATAACTTTCGTTGACTCCAAACCGACCCGATGCGACCTGAACGATAGTGTTTTTCCCATATTTTCTCAGTTCTTTATGGAATCCACCCTCTCCCGTGTTCCAGTAGGTGCCCACGGCCTGCGTCGCCCGTGCCGCCGCCTTATGTACCCTCAGATTCACGGCGCCAAAGCTCATTGCCCCGAACATGATAGGGACCTCCAGCTCCAGCTGGGGACCCATTTTCCCCCCGTAACTGTCGGGTTTCGTCCCCAGGTAGCGCCTGATTTCCATCGGTTCCCTCAGAGGGTCGATGGAAGGGTTGGTAACCTGACAGGCGTCAAACATCATATAATCAAAATATCTCTTCTGGGGGCCGGTGGCTCCTGTTCCTACCAGCAGGACTCCCCCTTCGTGCCTGGCCTGTCGCCATATATTGTTTACATGGTAAGGCGTCCAGTAACTATGGGAGGTGTGCATCGGTTGAGACACGATGTGAATTGCATTCTGGGGACACATCTTTACACAACGTTGGCAGGCATTGCATGCCGTCAAATTTGCCCCCGGACGGTACACAACTTCACCCCTCTTGTCCTTTATCGGTGTCAGCGATATCTCTCCAAAGGAGCACTCATGGACACAGATCTTACATCCATTTTCATAGTCGCATCTAACCATATCGAATTGGGGATGAAAGGGTGATAATATTTTCCAGTTGTTCTTCATCTGGTTTTTTGTCTCTTTCAAGCTGCAACCTCCTCAGCAAGATCTACTATGACCGGTTCCCCGCCCCTGGGGGACCAGATTTCATCCACCTCCGGGGATAACAGCCTGATACTGCACTCTTCTGAAGATGAATAGTATGTGTTGCCGGTCCTTGCGCACACGACCGGGCGAAGTTTGTTTCTGTCGTTCAGGATTATTGCCCCATCGGTATGGGTCAAAACGATACCGAAAGGACCGTTCACGATAGCCGATCCGTAAATCTGCCGCAGGTATTTCATTTTTTCATTATTAGTCCTGTCTATTTCCTCCCAGAGCGACGGCGCCATGACATAGCAGGCATCGGCCTTTGAGAGGTTGTCCTTTCTGGACAGTTTGTCGTAGATATAGGTGATAACCTCTGTATCGGTCTGTAACAGGCAATAGTATCCGTACATCTCGAGCCATCTCATGTTGGTACCGTAACTGGTTATTTCTCCGTTATGGACAACGGCCTTGTCGAGGATTGTGAAGGGGTGGGCTCCTCCCCACCATCCAGGCGTGTTCGTGGGGAATCTGTTGTGGGCCACCCACATATATCCCTTGTAGTCTTCTATTCCAAAGTAATCGGCTATATCTTCGGGATAACCGACACCCTTGAAGACACCCAGGTTTTTCCCGGAAGAGATGACGAATGCCCCCTCCATTTTGTTGATGGCCATGACCAGCCTCACGATGTAGTCTTCTTCCGTTTCATCGGGATAGAAAAAATCTGCAATAGGTTTAAGGAAGTATCGTTTAAAGTAGGGCCCCAGAGGGATTCGATCATTGGGATACACGGGGATCTGCTCGGCCTGATAGATCTTTGTCTTGTTTCTGAGAAAATCTTCAACCATCGGAATGACCGGGTTATGACGGTCCCCTTCATACATAATATGAAAGGCATACTTATTTTTATTCTCGGGATAGGCGCCGTAGACGGCGAAACCACCGCCCAGACCGTTACCTCTGTCCCTCTGAATGCGTATGGCCTCTCTTATGTAACTTCCATCAATCAATTTTCTGTCTGTATTTATTATTCCTACAATGCCACACATATCTAATACCTGTTTGTTCTCCTTGGTGATTTGTCTGATCGCTGCCGTATATCGGCGAGCCATAAAAAGTTTGAATAAAGTGTTTTGGCCTGTCTTTCAAAATCCTGTGCCATTCTGTCAAATATCCGTAAGGCCTTGTCCCTTTCGGAATTCTCTTCCATCCATCCGGAGAGCATATCTCTCGTAACTTCAATATGAAACTGAAGGCCATAGGCGTTTCGATATCGAAAGGCCTGATTGGGGCATTCCCGTGATGTAGCGAGGAACTTTGCCCCTTCCGGGATGTCAAATGCGTCCTCATGCCATTGAAAGACCTGTATTACCCGGGAGAGTCCCTGAAACAGAATGTCTCTCTTCCCCTCATCTGTTATGGGAACCTCTCTCCAGCCCAGCTCTTTTGCCGGAGCCTTTGTCACGGCCGCATGACAGGCCCTGGCGATCAATTGGGCGCCGAGGCATATCCCGAGGACCGGCACATCGGCTTCTATCGCGTGCATGAGAAATTTCTTTTCCTTGCGGAGGAATGGATAGATATCTTCATCGTGGACGCTCATAGACCCCCCCATAGAGATGATTGCCCCTAAATTAGAGGGATCCTCCGGGAGGTCGTCGCCTTTATGGAGCTTTGCCGTCTGAGTATCTATCGCGATAGATTCCATGAACGTTCCCAGACTACCGGATCCTTCAGCTTCGTCGTGAGTTATGATAAGAAATTTTTCCATTTCAATCAGAGAATAGGCATATATTTATTTAACTCGTAATCACTTACCTGCGTCCGGTACTGATCGAATTCCAGCTTCTTGTTGTCAATGAACTTATTGAAGATATGATCTCCCAGGGCTTCGCGGACAAGTTCGCTCTTTTCCGTGTAATGTATCGCGTGACCCAGGTCATCGGGCAGAGATTCAATGTTCCTTGCTTCACGCTGTGCCGGTGTCATTTCGTAGATATCTTCCTCTATGGGTTCCGGCAATTCATATCCTTCTTTGATTCCCTTCAATCCTGCGGCAAGCATTACGGCAAAGGCCAGATAAGGGTTGCAGGCCGGGTCGGGGCAGCGGTACTCCATCCTGGTTGCAGTCGCCTTGCCCGGCTTATACATGGGGACACGTATCAGGGTAGACCGGTTTCTCTGCGCCCAGGAGATGTAAACCGGGGCCTCGTATCCGGGGACCAGTCGCTTATAGGAATTTACCCACTGGGCAACAACGGAACATATCTCCTTGGAGTGTCTCAGTAATCCCGCAATATAACTTTTGGCCGTTTCGGAAATATAATGTTCATCGTCGGGATCAAAAAAAGTGTTATCATTTCCCCTGAAAAGCGACTGGTGAACGTGCATGCCACTGCCGTTTTGTCCGAAGAGCGGTTTGGGCATAAATGTGGCATATACACCATGCATGAGCGCTATTTCTTTGACGACCAGGCGGTATGTCATCGCCGCATCTGCCATGGAAAGGGCTTCCGTATATCTCAGGTCAATTTCATGTTGACTGGGCGCCACCTCATGATGACTGTATTCCACCTTGATGCCCATCTCTTCCATAGTAAGAATGGTATCCCGCCTCATATTGCTGGCAACATCCAGAGGCGTCTGATCAAAATATCCGCCATGGTCGAGGATTTTGGGATCGGAAGAAGAATCTTTAAAATAGAAGTATTCGAGTTCCGGTCCCACATAAAAGTCGAACCCCATTTCAGCGGCCTTTTTCAGGTTTTGCTTCAGGGTGTAACGGGGATCTCCTTTATGAGGGCTGCCATCGGGCTCCAGGATATCGCAAAACATCCTTCCCACTTTTGTCCCTTCATTCGCGCGCCACGGGAGCAGGGCAAAGGTGTCGGCATCGGGTTTTGCGATCACGTCGCTCTCCTCGATCCTGGCAAAGCCTTCTATGGATGATCCATCGAATCCCATTCCCTCGGCGAATGCCCCTTCCAATTCACGCGGTGTGATGGTAAAACTCTTTAAAAAGCCGAGTACATCGGTGAACCAGAGGCGTATAAATTTGACGTTATTTTCACGTACTGTTTTCAATACAGCTTCTTGTTTTTTTGTTGTCATGGTATAGACCCCCCTGCATTTTTTATAAAAATACAGCAACATCGATGCCAGACTTAATAATTCAAGATAATATGAGTTATGATACTGAAATTACGAAGATAATTCTTGTACCTCAAGCAGTGAAAAAGATACGCAGAATTAGTAGAATTACTACAAAGATGTAGGATTATACTTATTTTTCTACTTTTATGTACTTAATTTTTTGGTGTCGATCTTATGTTTATCTACTCTGAGGCCTACGATCCTTTCCGTTGTTCCGAGGATCTTGGCCGCCTGCGACATGTTTCCCCGGGATGTCTTGAGTGCGTCCATGATTATGTCTCGCTCCATCCTGTCCAATTCACTCTGAAGGGTTCCGTAGGGTATAGTGCCCGTATAGGCAGATGTTTGAAGTGTGGGGGGCAGATGATATCCGTAGATCACCCCTTCGTTGCACATCAGCACCGCTCGCTCTATACAGTTTTCCAGTTCACGCACATTGCCCGGCCAATGATAACTCATTAGCATGTCGATGGCATGAGTACATATGCGCCGTATAGTCTTATTGTTAATATTTGCAAACCGTTCCACGAAAAAATCTGCCAAAAGGAGTATATCCGTCTTTCGCTCCCGTAACGGCGGAACATAGACAGGGAAAACATTCAACCTGTAGTACATGTCTTCCCTGAACTTTCCTTCCTTCATCAATTTTTCCAGATTTCGGTTTGTCGCCGCTATAATCCTGACATCTATTTTCGTTGTCTTGGCGGAGCCCACCCTTTCAAATTCACGCTCCTGCAGGACTCTCAGTAATCTTATCTGAACCGTGGGAGGGAGATCGCCCACTTCATCGAGGAATATTGTTCCGCCCGCAGCCAGTTCAAAGCGACCCTTTCTTTCAGATGTGGCCCCCGTAAAGGCACCCTTCTCGTGCCCGAAGAGTTCACTCTCAAGGACAGTTTCCGGCAGTGCGGCGCAATTTACCTTTATAAGTGGTTTGCTTGCCCTCAGACTGTTGTAATGGATTGCATTTGCGATCAATTCTTTGCCGGTTCCACTTTCGCCTCGAATTATGACGGTGGCATTACTTTTAGAAACCTGGGCGATAAGCTTGTAGACCTCTTGCATGCCCTTTGACTTACCTGTTATATTTGACGGTCTGAATCGATCCTTCAGTGCGCTTTGTAGTCGAAGGTTTTCCTGGATAAGGATTTCCCGTTCTTCCTGAGCCTCCTGGCGAAGACGAACCGCCTGGGCTACCATCGATGCAATTATCGACAGGAGACGCACATCTTCCTTTAATGATATGGATTCATCAAACAATCTATCGGCGCTCAGCGTTCCTATTACCTCTGTGCCGATCTTTATAGGGACACAGATGAAAGAGATGTCTGTCTTTTGGAGATTCTTTCGGGAACCGGTGCGATCCAAAAAGAGCGGTTCATCTGAAATATGTGGAATGACTACCGGCTTTCCTTTTTTTACTACTGTGCCTATTATTCCTTCTCCGACCTGATATTTGCCACGCTTCCTCTGGATTTCAGAAAGGCCATGAGCGGCCTCGATATATATCTCGCCCGTCTTCCTGTTAAGGAGTGTCAACATTCCGCGTGTCATACCCATCTGTTCTGCGAGGGCATTTAATACGGGACCAACGACATCTCTGATGTTCATGCTTCGTCCCAGTGCCGTGCTCACCTCCCAGAGGAGGGAAAGCTCGTTGACTTTTCTGTTTACTTCAAAATCCTTTTTTTGGGATTTCGGCGCCATTGGAATAATCCTCACAATCCTGTAGTGTTTAACTTACACATACCATAATGTAGGATCAAGATCAATCCGCACCAATATTGTATATATTGGGGACAGCCACCAATAAAATATCAAAGATTTAGAGTAAAAAATCGTATTTTATGATAGGGGATGAAACAACTGCGGGGTAGAATTGTTATAAAAGCACCTCTCTGTCAAAAAACCTGCAATATGAGTGCATACGAAATGGATCAGGAACTTAAGCTTCAAAAAGATACAATCGTTATCGTAATGCTCACATCATTCCTGACCACCTTTATAGGCAGTTCAGTTACCGTCGCCCTGCCGTCGATTGGGAGAGAATTTGCCAGCAGTTCTCTGATATTGAGCTGGATGGTCAACTCCTATCTTCTCGCCTCGGCTGCCTTTCTTCTTCCCATGGGCAGAATTGCCGATATCGCGGGAAGAAAGAAGGTATTTCTGCTGGGCTCTATCCTTTTTGCCTGCTTTACGCTTCTCTGTGGCCTGTCATGGTCCAACGAATCGATTATCGTGTGTCGTTTTTTTCAGGGTATTGCGGCATCGATGATCTATGCCACTGCAATGGCCCTCCTGACTTCCGTGATACCGCCCTTCAGGCGG
>JAUVXT010000177.1 GCA_030603465.1 Deltaproteobacteria bacterium | reverse complement strand
CCGTATTCGTAAAGAATAAAATATGGCTGTGTGTTGAGGCTGTAAAGAGTTTTTCGACAAAGTCATCATCCTTTGTTCCCATTCCCATCTTCCCGCGGCCTCCGCGATGCTGGCTCCTATACAGGCTTACAGGATTTCTTTTGATGTAACCCTGATGAGTTATCGTGACCGCCATTTCTTCTTCCACGATCATGTCTTCTATGTCTATCTCTTCACTATTAAGAACGATCTCCGTTCTTCTTTCATCCCCGTATCTTTCCTTCACCTCCTCCATTTCCCCAATAATGATATCGAGTACCTTCTGCGGATCAGCCAGTATCCCCTCCAATCTTGAAACGAGAGCGGCAACCTCAAAATGTTCTTCCCTTATTTTTTCCTGCTCCAGACCTGTCAGTCTCTGCAGCCTCATATCCAGAATCGCCTTTGTCTGTACCGGACTCAGGCCAAATCTCTTTGAAAGCTCTTCCGCCGCCGTTTGAGCATTTTCAGATTCCTTGATGACCGCGATTACGGCATCTATACTATCCAGAGCGATTATAAGTCCCGCGAGAACATGCATCCTTTCTCTCGCCTTGGAAAGCTCAAATACCGTTCTCCTCGTTACAACCACTTTCCTGAAATCGACAAACCTCTGGAGTACTTCTGTCAGATTGAAAATCCTGGGCTGTCCATTATCGATTGCCAGCATAATAATGCCGAAAGTTGATTCCATCTGGGTATGCTTGTAAAGCTGATTGAGGATTACTCCGGATATTTCATCTTTTTTCAGATCAATGACAACCCTGATACCCTCCCTGTCAGATTCATCTCTGAGATCCGCAATGCCGTTGAGCTTTTTTCCTTTTACAAGTTCAGATATCTTTTCAATCAGGCTTGCCTTGTTTACCATGTAGGGAATTTCTGTAACAACTATACTTTCCCTGTCATTTCTCTCATTCCTCTCTATCATGGCCTTTGCTCTGACTCTGATGATCCCCCTGCCCGTCCTGTAGGCGGAAACAATTCCCTCCCTTCCGTTGATAAATCCTGCTGTGGGAAAGTCGGGCCCCTTTATGATTTGCATGAGACCATCTATCGAAATCTCAGGATTCCGGATCAGCGCTATCGTTCCATCAACAATTTCATTCAGGTTGTGCGGCGGAATATTGCAAGTCACACCCACAGCTATTCCGGATGTTCCATTTAAAAGAAGCACCGGTATCTTGGCGGGGAAAACGGTCGGTTCTTCAAGTGAACCATCATAATTAGGGACAAAGTCTACCGTCTCTTTTTCCAGATCCGCAGTCAGCTCTTCGGCAATCCTGGCCATGCGGATCTCGGTATATCTCATTGCCGCCGGAGGGTCGCCATCCAAAGAGCCGAAGTTCCCCTGGCCGTCTATAAGCGGATATCGCATGGAAAAATCCTGCGCCATCCTTACGACAGTATCGTAGGAGGCGGAATCACCATGCGGGTGGTATTTACCTATTATATCCCCCACGATCCTGGCAGATTTTTTGTAGGGTTTATTCCATCTGTTTCCAAGTTCCGACATAGCAAAAATCGCTCTGCGATGAACCGGTTTCAATCCATCTCTGACATCCGGTATTGCGCGCCCAACAATCACGCTCATCGCATAATCCATATAAGATTTCTTCATCTCGCTCTCTATACTGACCGGTATGTTTCGCCTGTATAGCTGATTCATTGATTTTCAATCCTCCTGCTTAAATCTGCCGGGATTACCCCCGTCTACGACATCTTGCGTCGCAGTTATTTTATTTTGAGGTCATATTGAGAGACCTTTAAAAATATAATTCTTCGATGCTCAAAACATTTTTTTGCGCAGCTTTTGGTAGTTGTGCAAAGCTTTCATTGAAGCTCCCCGCAATAAGTTGCGGGGAATCTCCGACTGTTATGGAAAATGTTTATTTTATGCGCTCGCTGTTCAGTTCATCCGACTTATCTCTAACAATAGATTAGCCCGGTATAACGGAATGTACATCTGTAATCCCTAATGACCCGTTTCTATTGATGGGAAGAGCAAGAAGCAATGTTCTACTAAATGAAGGTGCTCATTAAATGTCCAGATTTGTTACTTTAAGTGCGTTTGCGAATATAAAATCCCTTCTTGGCTCAACCTGATCTCCCATGAGTGTTGTAAAAATCTCATCCGCAATCACCGCGTCTTCTATTTTCACCTGGAGGAGTGTCCTTTTTTCCGGATCCATCGTTGTGTCCCATAACTGAACGGGGTTCATCTCTCCCAGCCCTTTGTAGCGCTGAATGGAGATACCTTTTTTACCGATCTGAAGTATATAAGCTATCAGGGATTTCATGTTCTCCAACCCTATTGCTTCCTTATCAACACCACTGCTGTTTACCTCCACCATATATGGGGCTTCTCCCAGGGCGCTCATTTGATTGATAAGTACCTTTGCCTCGGCAAATTTGGGCAGATTGAATATGTCTTTGTCTATCCACGTCGTATGGCTGTATCCGTCGGTTATAATATCGAAAAACATCTTGTATCCACCATACTCGATATCTTCTTCGGTCCGCATCGATGTAACGTTGCTTCCCATTGCCCCGCTTATTCTCTTTCCGACCTTTGAAAGTCTGCCGTTCTCATTAAAATCATCCGCCGAGAAGACAGGATCTCCCGCCAGTAAACTTACAACCTCTCTGTTTTTTCCGCCCCTTTCCACTTTATCCAGTATGGCATCCAGACGAATACCTTTTTTTATCAAGGAAATTAATTTATTGCCCGTAATACTATTTCCCTCTCCCGTTATTATGCCAACCTTACCAACGCCATTCTTAAGAATATAATCCTCCATATCTTCTTCGTTATTTATATAGATTTCCTTTTTATGATCAGCAATACGGAACAATGGCGGCTGCGCTATATACAGATAGCCTCTCTCTATCAATTCCCTCATGTGTCTGAAAAAGAATGTCAAGAGGAGTGTTCTTATATGGGAGCCATCGATATCGGCGTCGGTCATGATTATTACTTTGTGATACCTGAGCTTGGTTATATCATACTCCTCCTCACCTATGCCGGCCCCAAGGGCTGTAATAATGATCTTAATCTCATTATTGTTCAGCATTTTATCGAATCTTGCCTTTTCAACATTTAATAATTTTCCTCTCAGTGGCAAGATTGCCTGGTTTTTCCTGTCTCTTCCCTGCTTTGCCGAACCGCCGGCAGAATCTCCCTCAACCAGATACAGTTCGCTATCCGCGGGATCTTTTTCCTGACAGTCGGCCAGTTTGCCGGGAAGAGCCGTAAATTCAAGAGCGCTTTTTCTTCTTGTCAGCTCTCTGGCCTTCCTGGCCGCTTCCCTTGCTCTTGAAGCATCAATAGACTTTGCCACAACCTGTTTTGCCACCGAGGGATTCTCTTCCAGATAGCTGGTCAATTTGTCATAAACGATGGTCTCTACAAGGCCCTTTACTTCACTGTTACCGAGCTTGGTCTTTGTCTGACCTTCAAACTGTGGCTGGCTTAATTTAATACTTATAACGCAGGCTATTCCCTCCCTTACATCCTCGCCTTTTAGAGACACGCTCCCGTTCTTAATGAGATTATTGTTGATAGCGTAATTGTTGATTATCCTTGTAAGGGCAGATCTTAGACCTATGAGATGTGTTCCACCCTCTGATGTATTGATGCTGTTTGCATAGGAAAAAACATTCTCCATATACGTGTCATTATATTGAAGTGCGACTTCGACAATGCAATCTTCCTTTTCACCACTTATGTAAATCGGCTTTTTGTGGAGCGTCTTCTTGTTTCTATTTATGTATTCGACAAAAGAGATAATACCCCCTTTATAAAAATACTCATTTTTTGTATCGTTTCTCTCATCTTTAAGGACAATTTTAACCCCCTTATTCAGGAAGGCCAGCTCTCGTAATCTGTTGGCAAGAGTTTCACCGCTGAAATTAACGTCATCAAATATCTCCTGATCCGGCAAAAAGGTAACCTTTGTTCCCCTCTTTTTTGTTGCGCCCACTTTTTTAAGGGGAGCCTGCGGAATGCCTTTTTTGTAAGACTGCCGGTAGACCTTATTGTCTACCTTTACCTCCAGTTCCAAATAGCTGGACAGGGCATTAACGACAGAGACACCTACACCGTGCAACCCTCCGGACACCTTATAACTATCCGTGCTGAACTTTGCCCCCGCATGAAGCTTGGTCATGACAACTTCTGCCGCCGACACCTTTTCAGTTTTGTGTTTGCCTACAGGGATACCCCTTCCGTTATCATCAACAGTAACACTGTTATCAACCCTGATTTTTATTTCTATTTCATCGCAATACCCCGCCGACGCCTCATCAATACTGTTGTCAACAACTTCATAAACAAGGTGATGGAGGCCGTCTTTCCCGGTGCTCCCGATATACATGGCGGGCCTCTTTCTTACCGCTTCCAGTCCCCCCAATACTTTTATGCTGTCTGCGCTATATTTCTTTTCCACTGCCAAATCTAATCCCTTCTCAATTTTGTCGGCATAATAACACACATATAATTATCCGTTCCAACCGGTCTGATTATACCCGCACCTTCATCATCCCTCATCTCAAACGATATAAGGTTCTCGTTAATAACATCTATGGCATCAATCAGATACTTGACATTGTATCCTATTGCCAAACCCGCACCGTCATAAGAAATATCTATCTCATCATTTGCCTCTCCCACATCTGGATTCGTTGAATTTAAAATCATCTTATTCTCGGCAAGCTCTATCTTCACTCCACTATACCGATCGCTGGACATAACATCCATTCTCTTCAGCGCATGCAATATCTGGTGCTTATCAACCCTGATCTCGATGCCCTCATCCTTCGGTATAACCCTTCTATAATCAGGATAGGTCTCTTCAATTAGGCCGACTCTCAATACAATGCCGTCCATTTTTAATACATACTTACCGTCTTTTACGCCCATTTCCGCGTGTTCTTTCCCGTCCTCAACAAGCCTCCTGATCTCATTTACACCCTTCCGGGGTATTATTATCCCTTCAAACCTCTGATCTTCAGATATCTCATCTTTCAGTTCCATCTTCACAATGGATATCCTGTGACCATCGGTAGACACCATACCGATGCGGTCTCCCTCCAGTTCAAGATAAACCCCATTTAGATTTACCCTCATTTCATCAGTAGATATCGCAAAAAATGTTTTACCTATCATCTCCTTCAAAACACCACGTTCAATCCTGAAAAAATTTATATCTTTTTCATCCACCACATCGGGAAACTCATCGGCAGAAATACCAGGAATCTTATAAACAATCTTTTCACATGTTATATTTACCCAATCATTGTCCAATTTTTTAAAATTTATTTCATCTCCCTCTATCTCTCTTATCATTTCGAACATTTTTCTCGCCCCAATTGTTATTTCCCCCGGAGTTATGACTTTTGCATCATAGTCCGCAATGAGGCCTATTTCTCTGTCGGTTGCTATTATTCTTACCTTTTCATTGTCAGCCTTTATAAGCACGTTATTGAGAATCAGAATTGTTGTTTTCCTATCTACAATACCCAGTGTCCTCTGTATTCCTTCTAAAAAAATATTTCTCTTGATCAAGAATTCCATTTTATCACCTATCTTACTA
>JAUVXT010000040.1 GCA_030603465.1 Deltaproteobacteria bacterium | reverse complement strand
ATTTTAACCCCGGACGGATACCTGGTAATAATCAATCACTCCCGACATTTTCTGAATGAACTAGTTCAAGATATCAATCTGGCGCTGTCAAATTCAAGTATTGCCGGCCAGGCCCAGCTTTACCACGAGCAACTGATTGGTGATTTTAACGATGAAAATGGAGTCAGTCTCCTGACGCCCCATTTTCGGACCATAGATTATATTGATTATCAGAACCAATTGTCATTTCCGTTGAGCGAGCTGGATCAATGCTTTATCTATATTAATTTTAAATTGCCGCTGTTGATTCGTATTAATCAATTGGGTACCGATGCCGACCTGACCCGGTTCAGGGAAATGCTATTTAAGCTTATCCGGCAAGGGTCACAGACATCGGGAGTCTATCGATTGAACAAAGACGACTGTATATTTCGCTGCCGTCAACCTGTTAAGGGAGATTTACCCGATGTCAGTTAAACGCAATTATTGTTTACGCTGCGGGGCAACCATCGGCTCTAAAAAAGTGGATGGTACAAAACGTGAATATTGTCCCACCTGCGATACTGTTTTCTATGATAATCCACTCCCGGTAGTATCGTCAGTGGTGGTCAATAAAAACCGGGAAGTGTTACTGGTCTTACGCGACCGGGAACCAGAGAAGGCCCGCTGGTGCCTGCCATCAGGTTTTGTGGAAATGAATGAATCAATCGAGGAAGCGGTACTGCGTGAACTGCGTGAGGAGACGGGTCTGACGGGTAAAGTGGTACGTCTGCTGGATACGGTGTCCTGCCGGAACGAATTCTATGGCGATCTGATCTGGATCTCCTTCGAGGTTCAAAGGATTGGTGGTAAGGTGGTTGCCGGAGACGATGCCCGTGATGCCCGCTACTGGCCCATCACGAAAACCAAGGATCTGGCTTTTCCGCCCAATGTCGAAGCAATCAAGCGCTATCGGGATTATTACCGGGAGTTGTGGAAGATGGAGGATTCCTTCAAACGTCTGGGTAAGGGCCGTAAACTTGATACATCGATTCCCTCGGATGCCCTGTATGAAATCATCACCAGGGATGCCCATATAATAACCGAGAACTGGATCGCCGATGTGGTGCAGAACCCCACCACCACCAGTTATGCCGGTTTTGACCGTGATGATATCTACTCGCGTGCCTATAAGGTGGTTTCACAGTTTGGCGAATGGATGCTGGCCCCCACCGATGCCATGTCGGTAGTATGGGACTATTATCGCGGTGTGGGCCGCAAGCGCCGTGAAGAAGGCTTCAAGTTATCGGAAGTTCTGAGTGCCATGAGCCTGACCAGGAAACATATTTTTACCCATGTGTTGCCCCGGGGCGGCGTCTGGAGAAAACAATTTGCAATGTATTCAGCGATTGAGTTTATGTGGCGCGTAAACCTGTTTTTTGACAAAGCGGCCTATTATATAACTCTCGGGTACGAAGAAGCGGGGGAGAAGTGAAGTGATTACTTAAGAAACCTTTCCAAACATCTGTTTCGTTAACATAATGATAAATCTGGCGTTTCCTACCTTCTTCCTGAGGATATTTAGATAAAGTTTTGTTGCGTCCTTTGGAGGTGCCGTTGGAGACTCGACCTGTTCCAGGGTTATGGCCTTTGTTGCGCAGTTAGTGACACATAATCCGCATCCAATGCACCGGGTATGATCCACGACACACTTCTTGTCTATTATAGAGATTGCGTCCATCTGACAGCGTTTTTCACATATTCCACACCCAGTGCAGAGCTCTGAATCCACAACCGCCCTGTAATTTGTTGAAAAATATTGAGCTGGATTTTCGAGTGGTTTTGCAGAGGTCAAAATTTCACAGCAGCAACCACAGCAAAGACACATACAAAACAATTTCTGTGTATTGGATGGTTGCAACACCAATCCATCCTTCTCTGCCTGAGCAAGGATTCGAAAGGTTTCATCTTTGGACACAATCCTTCCCCAACCCGATTCTTCATATTTCCGGGCAGCGCTGCCAAACATAAAGCAAACTTCACGCATTTTCGTTACGTTACAGGGTTTTTCAAGCAGATCCTTTCCCTGTTTACACACACAATTAGTTACGCCAATCGGCCCCGTAAATTGAGTAATTAATTCTCGAATGTGGTCATATGTCGCAATCGGAAGTTCAGGAGCGATGCTCCCTTCAGTCGGTATTGTCCTTAACTGTGGAATTTTTGTACGTAAAACTTCGTTTCGAAAGGCCTCATGAAGATATTGAACGAAATCTTTGTAGAATTCTTTCGTCATACGATTTACTTGAAATTCAAACATGCCGATGGCCAGCATCAGGATACTGAAATATTTTATACCATTTTTCCTGATATGCCGGTTGATTGCCCCTTTATCTGCCATCCTGTCTAAAATTTTTTCCAGCTCAGGTTCCGGCAATTTTTTCTTCTTCAGACGTTTATGAATTTTTTGAACGGTTGCAGGCAAAAGATTAAGGTACAGCGCATATTCTGCTTCTTCAGGAGTGAATAGATGCTTCAAAATCCGGATTTCGACACCCGATTTTGTTGCAGGAAATCCTACTGGAAGCTTATCAAGGTGTTTTTGTAAATTGCGATACTGTGGCGTTGTGTCACTCATATCAATATCCTTTATTCAAAGCCTTTCGTTTGATAAGAAATTCCCTTTTCGTAAAGGGAGTATAAGAAGAACGGCCCTGTGTGTCAATGGAATAAATGACAACAACAGGTGATGTGATATGTGGTGCCGATGGTTATGGACGGAATGTGTCCGGGTGCCTAACTTATCGGGAGAGCGTACCCACGCTGCGGGGCACAGAGGCTCTACTCTATTTTTCAGATAGTTGCAGATTATCCGGACTCCGGTTTTCACCGGAGTAACGACTTTTTGCGGGCGCATCAGATTTGGATTACAGTTACTCTTTATTGTAAACGACTGGTCCGAATTATTCCGGGGTACTCGCTGCTTACCTTGCAGTAGCAACAAGGGCGGCAACGCACAAATCTGCGTGACTTCAACTGTCGAGAATCTTTTCAGCCTCTTCTCGATCCACATCCATCACGTATTGAATCCCGCTGATGTCTGCCGCCTTATGTGTCAGGGCTGCTATATCATCTCGTGATAGATATTTGAGAGCGAATTTTCGGCTGCCTGCCAGTAACTGGGACAAGCCCTGGGCAAGACGCTCGTAGTAGGTGTAAAGCCCCAGGGCACCGGTCGGAAGTTTTTCGAATTCCTCGTCTCCTAATTCCGTGCGCAAATGACTTGCCGTTACAAATATGTCGTCTCTCGAACTGCCGAAGCGCTCAATGTACACCGGAATCTGGTGTTCATCAATTGTGCGTCCGATTGTTTTACCAACCATCGCCGCGGCTATCGGGGCTCTGGCCATTCCTATGAGTTTCACGAATGGAGCGCCGAGGGCGAGCCCTTTGAATATCTGATCTTCGAAGGTAAATCCACCGGCCAGAGCCAGAGCAGGCACATGCTCACCCTTATCGGCAAGACGTTTGGCGTATTGATACAGAAGCGAGTGTAATTCAACGGGGGGCACACCCCACTCATTCATCATACGCCAGGGGCTCATGCCGGTCCCGCCGCCCGCGCCATCGACTGTTAAAAGGTCGAGTTTATACCTGGTAGCAAAAAGAATCGCCCTCGCCAGATCTGCCGGGCGATAGGCGCCGGTTTTCAGGGAGATGTATTTAGCGCCGGCGCTGCGTAATTCTTCAACCCGTTTGGCAAATGATTCCTCAGTCACCATGCCTACACGTGAATGCCGTTCAAACTCCTTGAAAGCCCCCCGCTCAAAAGCCTTAATCACAACCGGGTCTGTCGGATTCGGCAGCACTATATAGCCGCGCTCATGGAGCATCTGTGCCTTTTTGATATCCCCGACTTTGACTTCTCCGCCGATATCCTTGGCGCCCTGACCCCACTTGAGCTCAACACATTCTACACCAAGTTTTTCGATTGCGTATTCCTGCGCGCAAAGCCGTGTATCTTCGATGTTCGCCTGTACAATGATTGCACCATAGCCGTCCCGCTGGTAGTCCTTATAGAGCTTGACGCGGCGTTTAAGATCGACAGTATCAATCACCCGACCATTTTTAAAAACAGACTCGGGATCCATGCCGACAACATTCTCGCCAATAGTCAGACCGGTTCCCGCCAAAGCAGAGCCGATAGCCAGACCTTCCCAGTTGTTCTTGGCAATATTCGTAGAACCGAGACCGGGAATACCCCATGGATAACGGAACTTTATACCATTATCATGACCAAAGGTAACTTCCAGATTAACGGCGGGGAAGATGGCCTTATCGCTGTCAGCTTCAATCCCATAAGCGCCGACAGCGGTTCCCATGATATTGAAGTGCGAATAGTCCACCGGGTAGGTTTTCTCCGCCGCGGTTGTTATCACTCCGAACGGCTGTGGGTAAATCACTTCATGCCCCCGATAGGCGCTCTTGCCTATTTCGCACATACCTATGCAGCCATCCACGCAGGTAACACACATGCCGGAAGCCGGAACAACCGAGCCTTCCGTCCTGTTTTTAGTCAAAGTCGCCGCCGAAGCGTTTACCTTCGATAACGTAGGTGCCATTTTATTCTGCTCCTTTTCGGTTTCTGTTAATCTTTCTTTATCTCACAAGCCACACAGGGGTCCATGTAGCACATCATATCGTCAAACTGTTCTTTCTCGATGCATGGCGGGGTGAGATTCGCACAGCCTCCACAAATTGCCTTTTCCGGTTCGTTGTAAGTACATCGAAGCTGACAGGCCGGACATACATACATACAAGCGCCGCACAGCCGGCAAACATCCGATTTAGCATCAAATGGTGTGCCTATACTTCTATTCTCGCCACGACTTCTAAAACCGATGGCCTTTGCCATCATCTGTTCTTCGCATATACGTACGCAAAGCCCACAGAGTATGCAATCCTCGTACTCCTGTCTGAAACGCTGTCGGCGAATACCATGCGCCGAAGCAAGATCCTGGATTGTTTTGGATTGCGGACAGGAAGCCAGCAGCAGTTCCAGGATCATTCTGCGTGCCCGAAGGACCCGCGATGACGTTGTCCGCACTTTAAGTCCTTCCTCTGCCGGGTACGTGCATGAGGAGACCAATTTTGCCCTCGGCGCCTCTCCAATCTCCACCATACACAACCGGCAGGCGCCATAAGGCGACAGACCTTCCATGTGACACAGTGTAGGAATCGGAAATCCCAAAAACCTGGCCGCTTCGAGCAGGGTAGTGCCTTTCTCAACTGCAACATGCAGCCCGTTTATAGTAAGATTGATCATCACTATCCTTTTAAAAAGCTATACAACATCCACAGCTTCAACTTTGCATACACTTCTGCATGCCCCGCATTTAATGCACTTGGCGGCATCGATAACATGCCGTTGTTTCTTTTCTCCTGTAATAGCCCCCTCCGGACAGACTCTGATACAGGCCTGGCATCCCACACAGTTTTCATTGATCGAGTAAGTAATGAGTGCCTTGCATACTCCGGCAGGACAATGTTTCTTTTCAATATGTTCGATGTATTCATCCGTAAAATACCGTAGAGTAGACAGAACAGGATTCGATGCGGTTTGTCCCAGACCGCACATCGTCGTATCCTTAACCACTTCCGCTAACTCTTTGAGAAGATCCAAATGCTCAAGTGTTCCCTTGCCGTTTGAGATATCGTCGAGAATCTCATACATCCTCTGCGTGCCTTTACGGCAGGCAAAACATTTGCCACAGGACTCGTTTTTGAGAAAATTCATAAAATATCGGGCGATATCAACCATGCAGGTATTTTCGTCCATTACAATCATACCGCCGGAGCCCATAATTGATCCCACCTCCGCCAGGCTTTCGTAGTCAACAGAAACGTCGAACATATTTGCGGGAATACAGCCACCGGACGGGCCGCCTGTCTGAACCGCTTTAAGTTCCGCCTTGCCCGAGGCCCCACCACCGATGTCATAGACTATCTCCTTGACGGTTATACCCATGGGTACTTCGACAAGGCCGGTATTTTTGATTTTGCCGACCAGGCTGAATATTTTTGTGCCCGTATTATTCTCAGTCCCGACCGTTGCGAATTTATCCGCGCCTGATTTGAAAATTAAGGGGATATTTGCCCAGGTTTCAACGTTGTTAATTACGGTTGGTTTACCGTCGACACCTTTTTGAACAGGGAACGGCGGCCGTTGACGCGGCTCACCTGATTTCCCTTCGATAGACCGTATCAGCGCCGTTTCTTCACCGCACACGAATGCGCCGGCACCTATGACGATTTTGATGTCGAATGAAAAACCGGTTCCAAGTATATTGTCACCCAAAAGACCAAGCTCCTGTGCCTGTTTTAAAGCTATCTTCAAATGCTTAACGGCAAGAGGATATTCATTTCGAACATAAACTATGCCTTCGGTTGCCCGAGTACCATAAGCACCAATGATCATTCCTTCGATAATGCTGTGTGGATTGCCCTCAAGCACGCTGCGATCCATATAGGCGCCAGGGTCACCTTCATCCGCATTGCAGACGAGAAATTTGCCCTGGTCGCCGGATTGTTTTGCCAGCATCTCCCATTTCAGCCCTGTGGGAAATCCAGCGCCGCCGCGTCCGCGCAATCCAGAACGTTTAACCTGTTGTACTATCCAGTCGGCATTTTGCTTCGAAAATACCTCCTCCAGGACACTGTACCCTCCCTGAGCGATGTAATCGTATATCCTGATTGGGTCTATCTTTTCGTTGAGACCTAAAATGCTGCGTTGCTGATGCTTAAAGAAAGGAATGTCGTCACGAGAGTAATATTTTTCGCCCGTAGCAGGATCCCGATAGAGAAGGTCTTCGACGTATTTGTCCGAGAGCAACGCCTCGACAATCCTTGGAACATCACCGAGCCCCACCTGCACATAGAATGCCTGTTGCGGCTCGGTGAGAATAAAAGGACCCATCTCACAGAATCCATGGCATCCGGTAATCCTCAGCGCCACTTTGTCGGCCAGGCGTTTTTCAAGGATGTATTTCTTTACGATTCGAATAATGCCGTTTGAGCCGCTTGCGTGACAAGCTGTTCCGGCACAAATCACCAGGCGCGGTTTGTTTTCATCTAAGGTTTCAAAAAGTATGCTGCGTAATTCTTTCAGCTCATTTACAGAAGACAGTCGCAGCGTTTCAGTGTCTTGCACAAACGATTGCTTCACATAACCATTCTCGCCCATTCGTTTCATAATCTAAACCAGATCCAACATACGGTTTTTACATCCCCGTCGTGTGCAAATTTTAATTCTACCGCCGCCATCAACGGGCATCGGCATCATCGGCGCCTCGCATTCCGAGCAGGTAGACGTGCCTGGAATTTCCGAATCACAATGCGGACAGATAAAACTAACAATCATATCTTCGGGGATTTCATGCTCGGTGCAAACATTATAACTGCCATACAGACTCGACATTCTTATCCAACCCTGCTTGTGATCCATGGCAACGTTTGCCTTGAGTGAGGGATAGCCGTCGATGATAAAAGTCTCATCCTTGAAACTCTGGTTGCAATGAGGACATCTCACGTCGACAGGGAATATCCGCTCGTCTTTCTCTATGTCAAGCTTGTCAAGTCCTTTTCGTCCTTGATCTAACAGCTGTTTTACTTTCGATCTTTCTACTTTTGAAAAGTAATGGCCATCAATAACAACCACCGGCCCGAGAGCACAGGCGCCCAGGCAATTTACCGTTTCCAGTGTAAATTCCCTGTCTTCGGTTGTCTGGCCTGCTGTAATGCCGAGTTGCTGTTCAAATTCTTCTACAACCTCTTGTGCCCCCCGAACGTGGCAGGCAGTGCCGAGGCACACACAGGCGAGATGTTTCCCCTTAGGCTTCAAGCTAAAAAACCTGTAAAATGCTGCGACACCATATATATCAACCAGGGAACGGCCGGTTCTTTCGCTCACTGTTCTAAGCGCCGTTTCGGGAAGATAACCGTATTTGCTCTGGATCTCTTCAAGGATAGCGACAAGTCCGCCCCTGCTCCGGGCGTATTTTTCCAGGATTCTTAAAATATCTTTCGAATCTATTTCTTCTTCCGCATAGAGATTGTCTCTGTTCAGGATAGCCGTGTCTTGTTTCATTTTATTGGTACTCCTCGCAATGCCAGACGCCGCCTTCAGGTTTTGGGAAACCACAGGTCTTCAGATTTTCGCAGTTGCAGCAAAGTCCCATAGATTTTAATGATTCTTTTTCAGCATCGAATGAATAAGTAACTGAAGTGGCTTGTTCGGCGGTCTCTACCGAAGGGGCGCTGTCGATTTCAAACTCTTCGCAACACAAGACAGGTTTGTCGGGATACTGTTTAAACATGCAGGCTGAGGCATTCTTACAGGTCATACAAAGTCCAAGGGGTCTTATATTTTCTGACATGGTCAGCTCCTTTACTTTACGTTTCGTGAACATCTGACGGTTGAGCAAAAATCATACCACCTGTTGAACAACAGAAACGCACCGCCGCTGACGCCTGGTTTGAAAGGGGATCAACAAGAGAATATCATCCCTGAAGTGAATAGAATTGATAAATTTGGCTAAATAATCTTTTTCAATTGACAGGGGTGTTCATCGCGCAGTCATGCCCGATGACAGGCAGCACACAAGCGGGGAGATTTGAACCACCGGAGAGAACTTCCCCGGCGGCGAGAGGCAAGATTTTAGGACGAAGGCTGATCGACCTTTTTGAACTTTTCACGCAGGGTCTTGCGGTCGATGCCGAGGATTTCTGCGGCCCGGGTTTTGTTACCGTCCACACTTGCCAGAACATTTTTAATGTATTCACTTTCCACTTCGGCGAGGGTTCGGGTGAATCCCGTTTTCCGAAGGGCTGAGAAACGCATGAGAGAAGGTAAATCGGGAACGTCTATCAGATCGTCCTCGGTCATCACAATAAGGCGCTGGATCACATTCTCTAATTCTCTTATGTTTCCCGGCCAATTATAGTTTTGAAGACTTTGCAGGGCCTTATCAGAAAAATGAAGTGGCGGCCTGCCCAATTCGGCTGCAAACCCGGTCGCAAAATGATGTGCTAACAATATGATATCATCGGCTCTATCTCTCAGCGGTGGAATAGATATGGTAATAACATTGAGGCGGTAAAACAGATCCTCCCGAAAAAGTCCCTTTTTCACTAAACCAGGCAAATCTTTGTTTGTTGCGGCCAGAATCCTTACATCCACTTTCCGTGTTCGGTCGGAACCGACCATGCAAATTTGTTTGTCCTGAAGTACGCGAAGAAGCTTTACCTGCATCGACAGACTCATTTCGCTGATTTCATCGAGAAAGATCGTACCTCCGTCGGCAGTATGAAAGAAACCTGCTCTCGATTCGGTTGCCCCGGTAAAGGCCCCTTTTACATGCCCGAACAATTCGCTTTCAAGCAGGCCTTCAGGAATACCCCCGCAGTTGACCGGCACAAAAGGCGAAGAGGATCGTGTGCCGCCATAGTGAATAGCCCTTGCTACAAGCTCCTTGCCTGTACCGCTTTCCCCTGTAACAAGAACCGTAGCCAAGGAGGACGAGGCCTTGCTTATGGCTATAGAAATTTCATGCATCGCCTTCGATGTACCGACGAGGCCTTTATGCACAGGGATCGCCAGTTTCGGAACGCTATTCCCAAGCCTGCGCAGCCTTCCTTTATCAAGCACACGCTGGACAGCAGACAGGAGCTCAATGTCGGTAAAGGGTTTGGGTAAAAACTCTTCAGCGCCAGCCTTGACCGCCTCGACCGCTCCTTCAATTGACGGATAGCCGGTAATCATCATTACTTCAGTGTCTTTAAAGTTTTCTCTGATATGCAGCACCAGGTCGAGACCGCCAACCGTGGGCATTTTGAGGTCGGTAATGACCAGATCCATATGTGTTGCCCCAAGAGTCGCGATCGCTTCGGAGACACCGGGCGCCGCGAAAACCTGATAGCCGACAGCTGTCAGATTTCGCTGTAAGACCTCCAGCGTGTTTACAGAATCATCCACTATCAAAATGCGTTCTTTCCTGGGAGAAGACGTCATATTAAGCGCTTTCCTCCGTGTCTTCCGGCCCTGGCGCCGGCAATTGAATTTCGAACCGACTGCCGCAGCCTGGTTTGCTCTTAACATTAATCGAACCGCCATTGGAGGTAACAATCCCATATACTACAGGCAGACCTAAACCCGTTCCCTTGCCAAGGTCCTTTGTCGTGAAGAATGGAATGAATATTTTATCGAGGACATCCGCGCTCATGCCGGTTCCAGTATCTTCCACGATCAGATAAACGTTGCGGTCGTGAAATTGTGTCTGAACAGTGATCTTGCCTGTTTCCGATATTGACTGCAAGGCATTGGTCATCAAATTGGCCAGGACCTGGCTCAATTGCATCGGATCAGCTGTGATTTCCGGCAGGTCCGGGGAAAGCAGGCGAACAAGTTCGATATCTTCCTTGCCGCATCGAAAGTCGAAGAAATAAAGGCTGTCTTCCACCACCTGATTGAGGTTGACCTTTGTCTTCTGGGGTGGCGACTGTCGAGCAAAAACCAGGAGCTTACGGATAATCTTCCGTGCGTGCAAAGAGGCGGTTTCGATTTTTTTAATGTCCTGCCCGGCTGGAGCCGGAATCCCGGGGCACTTCTGCGCCAATTGTGCAAATCCAAGAATATTTCCCAGAGGTTCATTGAGCTCATGGGCTACACCTGCCGCAAGCATCCCGATGGTAGCCAGCCGGTCGGCATGTCTCAGTTGATCGTGGAGCTTTGTTCTGTCCTTCTCTGCCTGCTTGCGTTCGACAATAAGCGCCACCTGACCGGCCACTGCATCAATCAGCTTACGTTCTTCCTTGAGGAATGGACCCTCATCAAGAGGGGTTTTCTCCTCTACATAAACCAGTTCAACAGCGCCTCTTGGCACATCATCTACAATTATCTCAGCCGTCTGTTTTTGTCGGCAATCACGGAAGCCGTGGGTCGTGTAGGAAGTTCCATCCAGGATTATTCTCGCGAAAGCGATCCCGGGATATTGCCATGCGGGTGGGATGAGTTCGACTATTCGTTGAAGAATTTCCTCTAAGGATATACCAAGCTGCCCGGCTATCTGAGAAATCCCGTAAAGACACGTTAACTCTTTGACTCGCTCACGTAACGCTACTTCGGTGGATTGTGATAATTGGTTGTTTATCATTGATAAGAACTTCCTTTTTCGTGAAGGGAGTATAAGAAAAACGGCCCTGTGTGTCAATGAAATAAATAAGGCCGCAATATACCTTCCAAGTAGATTTGACATTTTTATTTCTGCTATAGTAGATTAATATATCGAAACGGGATATTCCCGCTAAAAAGCTGCGAAATCATCCCCAAAATGGTCATCAAACGAGAAAAACTGACTTTTTGCGAGTACCTGAAGGAATAGATCTGTTACAATGGAACATATAATTGAAAGGGGAAAAAATTGAAAGCCTTCTTCTATTGGATTATCTACCCCTTGACCCGACCTTTTTTCCTGGTTTTTCTTATACTGAATACCCTTATACTGGGAATGGCAGTCATTGTCCTTTCGTTGATAGACGGGAAGGGGACCCTGGTTCACTATATCGGGAAGTTCTGGTCTCTCTTCAATTTGCACCTTACCGGGACCAGACTTACAGTAAAGGGCAGGGAGAAGATAGAGCGAGGGGAACCCTATATAGTCATGTCGAACCATCAGAGCCTCTTCGATGTATGGGCGCTGATCGGCAGGATTCCCCTCCAGATCAGGTGGATCGTCAAGATAGAATTGCGGAAAATTCCCGTCTTCGGGTACGCACTGGAACGGATGGGGCATATCTATATCGACAGGGGCAATCATGAGAACACCTATAGAGGCCTTGATGTAGCCGCCGAAAGGATCAAAGGGGGGACTTCGGTAATCATATTCCCTGAAGGGACGAGGAGCAGAGATGGACGCCTCCTGCGATTCAAGAAGGGTGGCGCTTTTCTCGCTATAAAAGCGGGTGTTTCTATTTTGCCGGTCACTGTTAATGGCGGGCGCTTTGCCCTTCCCAAGGGGACTATGGCCCTCATGCCGGGGAAGATGGAGATCATCGTGGGCGATCCCATAGACCCCGGTAAATACGGCGAAGAAGACCAGGAGAAACTGATGAATGATGTGAAATCCGCCATCGAGAAGAATCTCGATCTCGACTATGGTTCCCTCCTGTGACCGGTGATGTGAGATACTTATGAGAGCCCACATACTTGACAGCCCCCTTTCCTATTATGCCACATTTTTCGTCGTGCGCTATGTCCCCACAAGATTCTGCTATCAGTTGGGCAGACTCGTGGCACTCATCATCTACTGCTTTTCCCGTGCCGATAGAGAGGGACTGGCGGGCAATCTGTCAGTTGCACTCAAAAAACCTGCCCACAGTTCTGCTGTCAGAAAAATGGTGCGCTCTGTCTTCCTCAATTACGGCCAGTACATGGTGGATTTCTTTTTGACGCCCCAGCTTTCACCCCGGAGGGTGAAAAAATTGTTTTCAGACATCAGGGGCGAGGAGATTCTCAAAAGGGCCCTGGCCCGAGGGAAGGGAGTAATCTTTCTTTCCGCCCATGTGGGAAACTGGGAAATCGGCGGGAGCATGCTTCGGATGCGAGGCTATCCCCTCATCATCGTTGCGATGGCCCACAACACGGCAATGACAAACGCCCTCGTCAGCCAGCTCCGGCGGGACAAGGGGATCAAGGTAATCAGTATGGACACAAACTCTCATTTTTCGGGGATAGAAATATTGCGTCATCTCAGAAACAACGAGATCGTCGCCATGAACGGTGACAGAGACCTCTCGGGCCGCGGCAGAGAGGTCGACTTTTTCGGTAAAAGGGTCACCTTCCCCGTGGGACCCGTTCTCATGGCAATGAAGTCGGGGGCGGCGCTCATCCCCGCCTTTGTCATAAGGGAACGAACGGGAAAATATTTCGGCGTTCTCGAAGAACCGCTTCCCCTTTCTTCCGGAGGCACAATAGAGGAAGACATGGGTAAGAATATGGCGCTCACGGCCCGGGTATTTGAAAAATATGTCCGGCTCTATCCCGATCAATGGTATTCCCCCGATCGCATCGCAGGGAAGGTGGAACCATGAAAGTCTCGCTCGTTGTTCCCAGGTGGCCCG
>JAUVXT010000246.1 GCA_030603465.1 Deltaproteobacteria bacterium | reverse complement strand
GTGGTGGCTACTATCGATGTCAAAGAGCAGAAACTAAAACTCTTCCTGGACAAAAAACAGGTAGAGGAATTCGATTACAAACTGCGATAAATCAGTTGAGTGTCAGCGATGTCCTGGCACGTAAAATCGTTATCGATGTCCTGTCACTCAACAATTAGTTGATTGGCGGAGGCGGGATAGAACAATGGAACTGACCGCAAGAAAAGAAACGAGAGGATCTGTCGAAAAAGTTGACACTATTCGATGCGAAGAAGGTATTTGCAGAGTGTGCGAAGAGAATCTGATAGGTGAAGAACCCCTTTTGATTCGCGTGGAAGGAGAACCCTATTCGGTCATTATGCGAACCCCCGGCGAAGAGACCTTTCACGCGGCGGGGTTTTGTCTTGCAGAGGGCCTGGTAGATGCGCCCGGTGATATTGCGATAATCGGCCATTGCGAGGACATGGATCCCAATGTTATTGAGGTCAAACTTCACCCTTCAAGGAAGACAGAAGTGGCCGCACTCCTGGAAAGGAGGGGCTTTGTGAGCCAGACAAGCTGTGGAATCTGCGGCAAGGAACTGATAGAAGATATGTGCCAGGCCCTACGGCCTGTGAAAGATGAGACCGAAATATCGGTTGACGAAGCAATCGAATGCGTCGGAAAGTTTGATCAAATTCAGAATTTTTACAAAAAAACCGAGGGATCTCATGCGGCTATGCTTTTGGATTCCACGTTGAATGTATTGTCGATTGCGGAAGATGTGGGACGTCATAATTCTCTGGACAAGGCGATAGGTAAACTTTTTCTTGCGAGGAAGCTGGGTCGGGCACGCGTGGCAGTCCTCTCTTCCCGCATCAGTTACGAACTGGTTCAAAAGGCCGCCAGGGCAAAGATACCCATAATGATAAGCATATCCAGACCCACCTCACTTGCCGTGGATCTGGGAAGGAGTCTCAATATGACACTGGCCTGTACCGGGAAGGAATCGGGACTTATGATATTTTGCGGAGAGGAGCGTTTGGATAAGAAGGGTTATGTTGGATAGAAGCTCAGAAGAAGAAAGACTTATTGAAGAGATAAAAAAAATCAAGAAAGAGATGGGCGACAATCTCATAATCCTTGCCCACCACTATCAACGCAGTGATATCGTTGACCTGGCCGATTTTAGAGGTGATTCCTTCGAGCTATCTCAGAAGACCGCTCAAAGCCGGACGGCCAATAATATCATCTTTTGCGGAGTCCATTTTATGGCGGAGAGCGCAACCATCCTTGCGGGGCCTCACCAGACAGTTCAGATACCCGATCAGCATGCGGGATGCCCCATGGCGGATATGGCAGACATCCATCTTGTAGAGAAGGCCTGGGAACAACTTGCATCTATAACCGATACTGGTGCGATAATGCCGATGGCATATATGAACTCGGACGCCGAGCTTAAGGCCTTCTGTGGAAGAAATGAGGGTCTTGTCTGTACTTCATCCAATGCGCCAGCCGCATTTGAGTGGGCCTTCGGCAGGAGTGAAAAGGTTTTCTTTTTCCCCGACCAGCACCTCGGCCGGAACACGGGAAACCGGATGGGCATATCGCCCGAGGAGATGATAGTCTGGGACTCCCAGAAACCCTTTGGAGGCAACAGCAGAGAGGAGATTAAGAGAGCCAGGATTATACTCTGGGACGGTTACTGTCTCGTGCATACACGTTTTAAGACGGAACATGTCCGGGGAATGAGAAAGCGATTTCCAGAAGCAAAAATAGTCGTTCATCCTGAGTGCACGGAGGATGTAGTGTCGCTTTCCGATGTTGTCGGTTCTACGGGCTATATAGTGAAATATGTAAAAGAGGCAGCGCCGGGATCAACGATAATAGTTGGTACCGAAATCAATCTTGTCAGAAGACTGGCAAAAGAGAATCCGGATAAGAAAGTCCTCGATCTGTGCAACTCGCTCTGTGCCAATATGTTCAAGATCGACCTGAAAAAACTACTCTGGACTTGCGAAAACATCGGCAAGGTCAATGTGGTGACCGTTCCCGATACAATCAAAGAGAACGCCCAAAAGGCCCTGAAAAGGATGCTGGACTTGCCCGCCAGTTAGGCTTTTAAATTAGATTTTGGGTGGCATGCGGCCGGGGTATAACCAAAGATATTTTGTGGGTCTGTCATTCCCCGCTGCTTGCGGCGGGGTCAGCGAGCGATTAGATGTCGATTTGTGAACCTGTCTTTTTGATATGGCGCGACCTTTGCGCATAGAAAAATGAGAACTCGTCCCGCAGTTCCCCTCATGGACGCGGTGGAGAATCCGACAGATCTTTTGCAACCCCCACCAGCCCGTCAAGAAGCTGCGACATCTTATCAAAATTGAGTGTATCGATAGTATCCCTCGCGCTGTGATAATTCGGATTTCGATAAAAAGCGGTATCTGTGATCATGACGGCGGGATATCCCATCTTCCAGAACGAGCGATGGTCGGAAAAATCGACGCCGGGGACAAGTCCGATCGTTGATAGTGTCTCAACCGGGATTTCCGAACTCTTATTTAGAGAGCGTTTTACGCTCTTCACCAGGTGTTTTGATTTTAAATTACCCACCACGGCTATGAAATCGGGAGTAGTGGAATAGACTAAATTCATGAAGGGGAGAGGTAAGCTCTGGTCGCCTTTCTTGTCACTATAATAGCCCACCATTTCGAGACACACCATGGCGCGGATGTCTTCTCCCTTTCTCTTTGCTTCGCGGGCGTAAACATAGCTTCCCATAAACTTCGATCTGAAGAGCGGGGGCTCCTCAAGTGTGAAAAATATCAGCTTCAGCGTTCTCTTCGGTGAAAAGTCTCTCAAGGCCCGGCATATTTCAAGAAGAACGGCGACGGCACTGGCATTATCATCGGCGCCCGGCGTGCCGTAAACCGTATCGTAATGAGCGCCGATTACAATCGTCTCGCCGGGGGATTCTGCCCCCCTGATAGACGCTATGATGTTGCTGTATACCCTGCCACTATATTCATAATCCTGACGGGTTGGGGCATAGCCGAGATTTTGGAGAGTGGATTCAATATAGTTTTTTGTCGCCTCTATCGCATCATAATCATGGACACTTCGAGAACCGATGTTAACACTGATATGTTTTACGTGCTCATATAACCGGCTGATGTTATCTCCACCGGGGACAACAGCCTGGTGTGGAAAAGAAACAGAAGTGGAGAATTTTATCTTCAGGACGGAGAATGCCAGGAAAAGTGCGGCGAGGACAAGTACCAATAAAAGGTAAGTTATCATTTTTCCCATCGGTGTTTAGATAAATGGTTTTACGGATCGACACTTCCTTTTCAAAAATCTTTGTGTTACACCCATGTTCCGTCACTTTAGGGGGCAAGTGACTGTGTGTCAAGAAGAAAAGCCGGGGTATGTGGAGAATATCTAAACTCGGTTCAATGAAGAAATTTATTGCTGAGTTCACCTACCTATACGTAACATATCCTGTATTGCCTATTGATATTAGGATGTTATGTAGTGTTTATTAGTTCATAGTTTTTCTTTCTCGTCAAGGATTATGTGGGTTGCAAGCCATTCGTTGCATGATCACCTCCATTGCAGTGAAGTAATTAGGATTACAATATGAATCTTATATTTACCCTTTTTGAATAAGGGGAATTGTCTTGCTACACATCTTTGTCATCACTAAAGTGTTCATAAATAGCAAACATGTAAATATAAAGGGCAACAGCGATTATCAATCTTAATGCAATTGCACTAAAAAAACCTATTTGAGGAAAGAGATCTTCTAAATCAAACAGTAGAAATAACAACACTAAAGGAATCATAACACTAAGATGCCAAATGTCAGGACATAGGTTACCCAAAAGTGTCATGACATAGGTTACTTTTAACGCTCATTTTAGTGTCAGGACATAGGTTACCCTGAACGGTGATTCTTTGATATATCTCCTTTTAAAAAAGCTGTAAGGGA
>JAUVXT010000244.1 GCA_030603465.1 Deltaproteobacteria bacterium | reverse complement strand
GGTGGCGGTGCAGGGAATTGAACCCCGGACACTACGGATATGAGCCGTATGCTCTAACCGTCTGAGCTACACCGCCTTTGAACTGAACAGCGAGCGCATTTCCCGCTGCTTGCGGCGAGGTTAGCGAGTGAATAAAAAATAAACAATTTCCTTGCCAGTCGGAGATTTCCCGCACCTTGGCGCGGTGAGCTTCAATTTTTCTATGTTTCCCTGAGATAATAAATGTCTATTACGTGGTTCCCCGGCAAAAATTATTCTTACTTATGGCCACCGCCTCCGCCGTGACCACCGCCGGAACCACCACTTGAACTGCCGCCGGAAGAACCGCCGCCTTTACCCCCACCAGTCCCTCCAGAAGAAGAACTGCCGCCTTTACCTCCGGATGCCCCGGAACTACCCTTGCTGCTCCCTGAGGCACCCTTGGATGCTACCCCCGATTTCTGACCCTGTTTTTGCTTTGAAACTTTGGCAGCAGCCTTTTGAGGGGGCGCTTTTGTCTCTTTTTGTTCTTTTCCCTTTTGTACACGGGACCGGGTCGCCTTTCTGAACCTTTCAATGTCTCTCGATCTGGCGGGAGTTACTCGTGGCGCCTCTTTGGCAGTCCGCGCAGTCATTTGCTGGCCTGCCGCCAGTGTGACGACTTCACCGGGGGCATCGCTGCTATAGGCATAACCCCGTCCTTCCACAAAGACGGCACCACTTACTTTTTGATCATGATAAACGAAGAAATCTGTTCCCCGCACGCCACAAATAGCCACGGGTGTGTGAATTTCATACCTGCCTTTCTTTATTCGAAAATCGGTGTCATAGATAACTTTTACGATATTCCTGATTTTTCCCCTTAAGAGCTTTATCACTTCATTGCTTTCGGAACCCTTCATCACATATTTGTTGACTTTCAGGCGCGTTTTTGAAGCTAAACGGATGATATTCCCGTCATGGAATGTTATCTCTGCCCGGGCATCGTCAAGGGTGTATACGACATCAGAAACATTAACGATATCACCAGTCTTAACCTGACGGGACACTTCTTCATAGAAACTTTGCACCTTTACTGTTCCGGAAACCGCCGTAAAGAGTCCTACCGATTTAGCATAAGCGGACATAGAGGTAGCGACCGCCATGATAATAACGGTTATAAACAGGATTTTCTTCATTGGTTTATCTCTCCTATTGGTATACTCCGAAAAAGATTCCGGCCTTAAAGCGAAACCCACATCGTAAATTAATTAGAGCAAACGTGGAGTGGTAGTTTACGGCAACTTTCAGCAAAATGCAATTATTTATGCATACAATTCTCTGATTTGATGAAACTTATTTATAATCACAAAACATTCCCTCTGCCTTTCCCGACCTCTTGTCCCGGAATCCAACTGCTCATCCGGAAGAAGATGAAGATACCCAACCGCAAGAAGCGGGGAATGCGCTCGCCATTCAGTTCAACTTTTTCTATTGTTCCTTCACAAGTTTTCCGTCGGATACCTGCAATATCCGCTGGGTATATCCGGCGCATTTGTGGCTGTGGGTTACAATAATAACCGTCATACCACCCTTATTGAGAGTTTGAAACAACTCCATGATTTCGCTTGTTGTCTGAGTGTCCAGGTTTCCCGTCGGCTCATCGGCCAGTAAAAAAGGCGGATCGTTGACAATCCCGCGGGCAATAGCCACCCTCTCCTTTTCACCCCCCGAAAGTTGACCGGGAAGGCGGTTGATTTTATCAGCAAGGCCGACGCTTTTCAGGGCCTTCTCGACAGAAGCCTTCTTTTCCTTTCTCCTGCCCTTCACGATGGAAAGTGGAAGCATGACATTTTCTCCAACCGTAAGATAGGGGACGAGGTTAAAGTTCTGGAAGACAAAGCCGATGAACTCCCTGCGAAAATCAGCCTGCTTCTCCTGTCCCAGACTGTAAACGTCTATGTTATCCACCAGGAAGTTACCCGAAGTAGGGGCATTCATGGCTCCCATCACAGAAAGCAGCGTGGACTTTCCCGCCCCCGATTCACCCATGATGCCGATAAATTCACCGAGCTTGATTTCAAAACTTATATCGCGTATGGCCGTAACAACGGCGTCGCCCTTTCCATATTCTTTAACTAGATTATTTGCAACAATATGACTCACAGAATACCTCCTATAGTGCCCGTATGGCTTCGTTCGGATCAAGCCTCGCTGCCAGAAGGGCCGGATAGATGCTCGCTCCCAAACCTAACATTACTGCCAGTACGACGGAACCGGCTGCGAGCTCAAAGTTGAAGGGAACGAAGGCGATTGTACTTTCGGTGAAAAAGCGAACGGCAATATTGGTCGCCGCCATGCCCGACAGGTACCCGAGCACCCCGGCAACAGTGGAAATAATGGCAGCCTCGGTAAAGACTATTTGCATAATATGACTCCGCCGAAAACCGATGGCCCGAAAAATCCCTATTTCCCTCGTGCGTTCTCTCACACTCCCCATCATGGTTACCAAAACGACAAGGCTTCCAATGAGAATGACGACCAGTGAAATCCCATAGGAAAATTTCTTGAACCGGGAGAGTGTTTCCATACGTCCTTTCACGACCTGTTGAATGGCCATCACCTTTGCCCCGGGGAGAACCTCCGATATCTGTCTTACCATTTCCTCAACGGGGCAGGCGGTGCAGAGGGCGGCCACTTCGACCATCGAAATCTTTCCCGCTTTTCCAAGAATCGATTGCGCCGTTGCGATGCGGGTAAAAACAAGATGGTCATCCTGAGAACCCGTAGCATTCAATGTCCCCGCTACCTGAAGCCTTTGCCTCTTCACCTCGACAAAGTCCCCTGTTCCAAGGCTCATGACACGAGCCGCTTCTGCGCCCAGAAGGACCTCTCCCTCTTTCGGCAAAGCCCCTTCGCCTTTCCACCATGGTTTGAGAATCTTCGTAGCCTGAAAATCGATTCCCGCCAACAGGACTTTGTTGTCAGCCACCTGAATGACACCCAGTACCATGGGGCCAAATGCCGCTACATTTGCCGCGTTTTTGATTGTTTTGATCTTTTCCAGATCGGTTTCCCGGATCTCTTCCATTTCGAAGGAGACCCCTCCCAGAGAAATTCCGCCATAGGTTAGGGCAAGATTCTCGGTTTTGGGAACAATCAAGATATTGGCCCCATACTTCTCGATCTTATTGTTAATATCGCTGGTCATTGTATCCACAAAACTGACGATGGCGACTACCGTGCATACACCGATAACGAGGCCCGCGAGAATGAATGCCGCTTTTCCTTTGCGGCGTATAAGATTCCGATAGGCGATTTCCCGTAATGTCATCGTTTAAGCCTTCCCGGGAAAGTTAAAATACTTTTTCCCCTCCAGTATGTCGTCAACCGTGATTATCAACTTCCCGTTTTCAATGTTTCTCTCCAGCGGCGCCGGATTACACCCACCCTTTATTTCATTGATCTTCACCGATGTGAATCTGCGGCCACAATTTCTACACACCATGACATCACCATCCTGGACATATCCCTTCCCGGCCGGCCAACAGACATCACACGCATCGAAAGCGGCCCTGATCACTCCGTCCGAACTCTTGAGAATGAAATACCTGATCGTCATGTTGCCATCCTTGTATCCATAATGACGCGCCGCCCCATTCTCAAAATCGACTACTGGATATTCAACATAATTTGCATTGGTTTCCTGAGTAGTTTGGGCAGTGTAATTTGATTCCCCTTCATCTGTGCGGGTCATGAAAATTGCTGTACCGGCAGCAAATAGAACAACCAGCAAGAAAACAATAATAAGTGGAGCCCGGTTCTTCTTTTTTGTTCCCAAAATCTGAGCCTTTTTACTGGCCCTCTTCTGCGATTCAGACAGTAGCGACTCTGCCATTGAGCAACGATCCTTGGAGCCTTAAAGCCACGGTAACTGGTTCTTTGAGCATTTTAGCGGCTTACCTCGAATAATCCTAAAAAAAATTTGAGTGAAGTAATTTTTTTCTT
>JAUVXT010000062.1 GCA_030603465.1 Deltaproteobacteria bacterium | reverse complement strand
GGATATCCACGATGATTCTTTAAATCGCTATCCTTCCGCTTCGCCAAGATTTATTGGCAAAAAGCACTGTAACGACCGCTTAAAAGAATTTTGACTCAGGCAACAACTCCCATACATTTAACCCTTGAGACAACAGACACAAATCTTTTATACTATCAAAAACAGAAACACACCGAGGTATTATGCAGACATTATCGATCAGAAGAAAACCCTTTATTGTGGGAATCATGGGGAGTCACCGGGACGACAACATTTCCATGGATGAAGCACACATCATTGGTGAAGCCATAGCAAAGAGGGGACATGTCCTCCTGACGGGAGGGGGAACGGGTGTCATGCGCGCAGCATCGCGGGGGGCATATATGGCGGGAGGACTGGTCATCGGCGTTCTCCCCAATGATAAGGAACGCCCTCTTGCCGGTTATCCCAACGAATTCATCGACATTCCCATTTACACCGGAATGTATGAGGCGCTCATTATCATCAACGCAAAGACGCCCCACCTGATCATCGCACTGGCTGGGGGGCCGGGAACGCTTTCTGAGATGGTGCTGGCCTTGAAAGGGGGCATTCCTGTCATCGCCCTTAATGCGCCTCGTTTCACAATGGAGGGAGATTATCTGTGCCATGTTGTCGATTCGGCAGAGGATGCTATCGAAAAGCTGGATGAAATCCTCTCCCCGATGAATCGTGATTAGGGATATTTCGAAAAGAGTAGTCTAATCACCCCGTTGTTTTCAGACAAGATTTCAAAAATCTATTTCTCCCGCGATCGCAACAGATAAAAAATGGGTGGCAGGACAAGGAGCGCGACGAGCATGCAGGCGCCGATACCTATGACTGCCACATATCCCATACTCTTCAGACCCGGATAGTGGGCAAGGACGATAGAACCGAATCCGATAAGGGTGGTGAGAGAGGTCAACAATACGGCCCTCCCCGTCAGGCTGATTTCCGATACGATGTCAACATCGCCTTTTCCGCGAAAGGTATTGGTAAGATGCACCCCGTCGTCGATACCGATCCCCACAATCATGGGAATAACGATGACATTCAGGAAATTGAAATCGATCCTGAAGATGGCCATGATGCCGGTCAGGACGGCCATTCCCAGTATGACGGGAAGTAGGGCAAGAGCGAATAATTTCAGGTTTCGATAGTATAGGAGAAGAACAACGGCGATGCCCATACAGGCCAGCCAGAGGGCCCATCGCAGATTATCCATTATGAGTCGTCTCAGCTCGGCCGAAAGGAGGCTGGAACCGGTAAGCGTATAGTTGTCTGGCGCAATCCCCTTCGCCGCCAGTTTCCCCGTCACCATCTCTGCAAAGCTTGCTGTTTCTGAGCGGGACCAGAGATCCCTTGAAGGGGCAATATATATGATAGATGAAAAAGACCCGTCCCGCTGAAAGAAGAGGGGTTTTATGCGTTTTTCCATCCCCCTGTCATTGAGAACCGATGGCAGGAGTACCCGCTCTTGAGAAAAGGCGCGGGAGAGGTGTTCCATATAATCGTCATAAGGGCTTACTCTTTCAAAGCCATTTTCTTCCAGGGCACGATGAAAGGTCTCCCGAATCCGTTCCATGTCAAAGGCCGCTGGGTTTTGTCGGACAAGGCCCCGATTGCGCTTCTGTTCTTCCGGCGAAACCAGATACTGGTTGATCGATCTGAAGCCGGCAATGACGCCCTCTTGCCGCAGTTCATCAAGGGCATCCGATGCCCGCGCGCTCATCTCCATTGTGCGGGATTCTGTTTTACCCTTTACAACGAGAAATGTCCGGCCCATAGATCCCCCCAGCCAGCGTGCAACCTTTTCCTGAAGGCGGAAGACCTCATTTTTGGCGGCGCGAAAATTCCTCAGATTGTCATCAAATTTCACCCCGTGTCCGATGACTGCAAGAAGGAGAATTACCGCGAAGGAGACAGCAAGAAGGGATCGCGGGCGTTGCACGAGCCTGTCAATGGCCGGCTTTATACCGAAACCGCCGATAACAATCTTTTTTTCATCCTCCCTTTCACCGGAGAAGAAGACGAGCAGCGCGGGGAGGACGAAGACCATGACGGCCATGCAGAGGAGAATACCCGTCCCCGTAATAATTCCCAATTCCCTGAACCCCCTGAAGTCGGATATGGCAATAGCATAAAAGGCCGCCGCCGTTGTGACCGCCCCGATCAGGATACCCGGTCCACATTCCCTGAATGTATGCTGAAGACGCCGGGATATGTCCATACTCATTTTTTCTTCAGAGAAATAGCGGTTGACGAGATGAATGGCGAAATCGATCCCCAGGCCGATCAGAACACAGGAAAAGACGCAGGTCAGAATATTGAGATGGCGGAAGACGATGCCCGCGAATCCCAGCGTCCACACGAGGCTTATGACGAGAGATAGGCCCACATAGAAAAGGATCTTCCATGTCCTGAAAGCGAGGCCGAAGAGAAGGAGAACGCCTATGAGAGAGGTGAGAAGCGTAACCTTTATGTCCTTCCTGGTCGTCGCCTCATCGCTCACCGCTATCGGGTATCCGCCCGTATAGGAGACCTGTATTTTTCCGGCGTCCATATCATGGATGTGGGCCAATTCCGACAATGCCGTTTCTTCAATATGTCTCAGCCGCCCCATCAGTTTTTTACTGAAGGCAATGTCCTGGGGAGGCCTCACCGGCTTGATGAAGATGAGGTAGGTCTTCCCATCATCAAAGGCATAATAGTCCTGTTCAGATGTGAATGATCCTCTAACTGTGTGTGAAGGCATGCCACCCATCAATGCCTCGGACAGACCCAGGGGATCGGTATAGATAAGATCCTTTGCGGCGATGCCGAGGGGCGTCATGAGCAGTCTTTTATTCTCGGCAATCTGTTTTTCTATCCCCACGTCGGAAAGTTTATGGGCCACTTCGTCCAGATCCCCTTTTTTTATAAAGAGGGGGAGGTATTCCAGAACTGAACGGAGCAGACCGGTCGATCGATCATCTCCGATCTTATATTCAACGGCACCAACCTCGGGAAGTGTTGCCAGCTTTCCGGACAGGCCCTCTATAATGGCCTCGGATTTTTCCCTCTCCTGACGGGGCGGCATGTCTACGAGAGCGATGACGAGGGCATGGCCCCCGGCGGCCTCCGTCACGTCAAGGAAACTTTGAATACTCCTGTTATCGGGAGGGAGAAGGGAAAAAAAATTGAGATCCAGTCTCAATCGCAGGGCGGACATGACCGCCGCCACTGTCAGCACGAGGGTTACTATGAGAATATATTTGTAGAATCGGTATATGATTCCATGCAATGAAATGGCCTCTTAATCTACTCTTTTTCTGTCGGGAAAATATTTTTCCATCAGAAAATCGGCAATAACCCCGTAATCCCCGGCATATTCATTCATCCTTCGATCACCAGTCCCCACACCCTCAAGATGCCTTCCCCCAGACCGAGAAGAAAGGCACACCCCAGTATACTGCCGCAAATCAGGAGCAGATAACTGCCCTGTCTGGAAAAATTGAGGAGTTTAGACAGAAGCACTCCACTCCACATGCCGCACCCCTTCACCGGTAGCATCGCAACAGCGACGACACCCGGCGCACCCATGACACGCATCCATCGGAAAAGTCTGGTCTGCAGGAGGGCGCTTTCTCTTTTTGTTGTTTTATCGTGCAGTTTCCGTATCAGAAACCTGTCAGATATTGTATCATAAATAAAATAAAACAGCGGTATCTGAAGCGTATCCAGTAAGACTACCACAGGTAGTACCAAGGTCATCTTCAATCCCAGCAACTTAGCAGTAAGCACGGCAGCAGGTCTGCCACCCAGAATATAGAGAGGGATGAAATATATGACAAAATGATCGGAAAGATTATTTTTAAAAAACGTCAAAATATCGAGCATAACAGGGGAAAACATATACACATGAACGCCTTCAATTGCAATGATTTTTCCTGTCTTTCAGGAAACCGGCAATGGTGGTAAATTCGAAATCGCTGAGTAAACGCTTCAGTCTTTTCCCGGTACTGGCAATGCCGCCGTTGACGACAAATCTTTTGACGAGAGACAGCGGCACCGACGGTCTATGGCTGTCAAATTCTCTGGGGTGGAGGAATATAAGTGCCGGTTGTCCCGCATTGTTCAATGCGCGGATGATGTGCCGAATCAGCGCATAGGGGAAAAATCGCAAACCCCAACCTCCGCCAAGGGGGAGATTGACCAGGGGCGTTGTCCCCACAAGGGGGGGAATTTCCCACAAAGAACCGTCATCCAGTGATATCTCATGCGGGTTTTTTGCATAGCGGGGGTTTCCGATGATGGGGAGGGGCGCCATACTGGAATCATAATCGAATCCCTGTTGCGCAAGTATGTCGAGCGCCCATAGAGAATCATCCCGTATGGACCATTCGGGGGCCCTGAACCCTCTGACGGATTCCCCCGTGATGCCGGTAATGATATCGACTGATCGTTCCAGGTCGGTCTGAAATTGTTTAGGCGTCATTTCGTAAACACGTCGATGGGCATATCCATGGCTGGCTATTTCATGACCATCGCGCAGGATGTGCTCTATGAGACCGGAATGTCGTTCCGCTATAAATCCGAGGACAAAAAAGGTGGCCCTCACATCGAATGAGCGCAGTACACGCAAAATCTTCAGCGTGTTGGCCTCGACGCGGCTCTCCAGTTGGGGCCACTTGGATTGGGGCAGCACATCATCGACGCCGCAGATGTGAAACCAATCCTCAAGATCTACCGTTAAGATATTCTCTACAGTCACTCTTTTCTCTTTCTCAGTCTTTCCTTCATGTCCCGATCGTACAAAAAGGTTATCGGTGTGAGAACCCGGGCCATGCCGGGAAGGGGATCATCCATCGACAATATGTCATAGGATGTGTTTTTATCAAAGAAGTGAAAAAATTCCGGGATCAGCGACAGACGCTCTGAATTGTAAATAAAATGGAGCATATCCCCGGGGAGGAGCCAACGGCATCTGACCCCCACTTTGTATCGTTCGACGGGACTGAAATTTTCACCGCGGGACATGCGGTACAAAAGATGGGGAAAATTGACACCCGCCTCCACGGCAAGGGCGAGTGATCCCCAGAATCTGGGGTTAATCTCCATCAATTTCGGCACGCCGTCACGGGGATCGACCTTGAACTCCACCATGGCCACACCGAACCACTTCAGAGCCTGCAAAAGGGACTGCGCCATTTCCCTGATATCGTTATGTATGGCGCTCTCTCTGTATGTACTGGCACCCCCCGTCACGGGGTATTCCCTCAATCGCTTGTGTACAAAGGATGCCTTCACCCTTCCCCTCTCATCTATCAGGAATGAGGCGCCATAGCCCGGTCCCTCGCGGGGAATAAATTCCTGGATCATGGGACGGGGAAAACGCCGGTGAATGGACAGGTATTGCGCCTCCAGTTCCTCCGGAGTTTCGGGATAGGAAACACCAAGCGCTCCCGCGGCCTTTCTTGGTTTTATTACAACCGGATATGGCAGTTCGTTCTTGAGTGTGTCGATTTGGGAGATATCGTCGATATGCCAGGTCCGGGGAGTGGGTATTCCCAGGCTGTCTGCCAGACGCAGTATTTTCTCCTTGCTCTGCGCAATCTTTAATTTTTCGTAGGATACAACGGGGATATAGGAATACCGGGAAAAATCGGCATAGTTTTGCGATATCAGACTCAGCGTTTCATATTCCATGGGCAGGAGCATCCGATAGGAATTACTAGAAAGGTGCCGCTGAAGAAAATCAAGAAAGTCAGCGGGGTTCAGGAGGGGTGACGGATAGACGACGGTGCGATTGCTGTATTTTGAAAAGGCCGCCGTGGCAAGGCGCGTGCTTTCTCCCACAACAACGCCGATACCCTGCCTGCCAAGGGCGCGGACGGCGGCAAGTGACTTTCTCCAGTGCCCGTCTGTAATAAAAACCTCGGATTTCATGTCGCCATCTTATCCATATTTACGCGACATCTTCAATATATTTTTTCTTCCGGAACGGGATTGAACAGCGGGCGCGTTCTCCACTGCTTGCGGCGGGGTTAGCGAGCAAATAAAATCAACAATTTTCCTTAACAGCTCCGCTATGCCGACACGTCGGGATTATAATTGGAAGTAACTTGTTATGTAGCGCGGGGCCTCTGTGCCCCACAGATATGTTGCCCACAGAGGGCAACGCTACAACACATTTGCAGATTTAAGTTACTTGGAAATCGGAGATTCCCCACAACTTGTCGCAGGGAGCTTCAATGGCAGTTCAACCTTGCACGTAATAGCATATTCTGTTAGATGTGGGCATTTCGATCCATAAATCTTTTTAATGTGATAAGACGAACTTATGAAATTCAAGGGAAAGAGAATCCTCGTCACGGGTGGCACGCGGGGCCTGGGAAAGGCTATGGCCCTCTCCTTCGCCCGTGAAGGCGCATGGGTGGCAGTAATCTATTCTTCCGATTCCGCGAGCGCCCGAGAGGCCGAAGACGAAATAAAAAAAATAGCGGAACGATCACTGCTTATACAGGCAGATGTTTCCTCCCGGTCCGATGTAAAAAACATTGTTGATCGCGTACTTGAGGAATGGGGACACATAGATGTACTGGTTAATAATGCGGGAATCATCCGGGACAAACTGCTCATGTTCCTTGGTGAGGATGACTGGGACAGAGTGATCGCGGTAAACCTGAAGGGTACCTACCTTTGCTCGAAGGCGGTAATGAAGCCCATGATATCGCGAAGGGCGGGACGTATTATTAATATAACATCGCCCAGTGCGATTACCGGCCGGGCCGGACAGACAAATTATTCAGCTTCGAAGGGAGGTATAATCTCCTTTACGAAGTCGCTCTCCAGAGAGATTGCACGCTTTGGAATTACGGTCAATGCCGTATGTCCCGGGGTTATTTCCACCGCGATGACGGAAACTCTCGATCCTGAAAAAAAGGGGGAGTTGTTGCAGATGATCCCCATGCAGCGATCGGGCACACCGGAGGAAGTTGCGGGAGCGGTACTCTTCCTCGCCTCCGATGATGCGGCATATATTACTGGACAGGTATTGACCGTGGACGGCGGTCTTACATAGAGAAAACTGTATGAGGTAATGAATGAAAGCGATTGTAGAAAATACGACGGAACTCTGCGAACATCTAAAAGGGCTGGTCATTGACACCCTTAAGCTGGAAGATATTTCTATAGAAGAGATTGCGGATGACGCGCCCCTCTTTGGCGACGGCCTGGGGCTGGATTCCATAGACGCCCTCGAACTTGTGGTTGCCATTGAAAAGGCCTTCGATGTTGTCATAGAAGATGAAAATGTGGGGAAAACAGCCTTTGCTTCTATCGCAACGCTGGCAAATTTTATAAAAGAAAAGTGCGAAAACAGATAATAATTGAAGCTCCCCGCAACAAGTTGCGAGGAATCTCCGACTGGCAAGGAAATTGTTTATTTTTTATTCGCTCGCTAACCCCGCCGCAAGCAGCGGGGAATGCGCTCGCTGTTCAGTTCACCCACAAAAGGTCGTCACTCCGATGAAAATGGTATTTTTCGACTTTTTACAAAACTATCAATAATAACCCATGAAATGGATAGAAACAGAAGAAAGGGTCCGCTTTCATGAGGTGGACGAATGGGGAATGGCCTGGCATGGGCATTATATGGCGTGGTTCGAAGCGGGCAGAATTTCTCTGTTGGAACGCTTTGATCTACTCCCCAGACAGATGGTCGAACTGGGGTACATTGCACCGGTAATCAATCTCACATGTGAATACAAACATCCCGCAGCCTGCGGAGATATGCTCATTATACGGACCACGGCGATTAAACCGGACATTGCGGCACTCATATGTAAATTCGAGATCGCGCTCAAAGATGGAGGGAATCTGCTGGCCCGGGGAGAGACGACGCAGGTCCTTTTGACAAGAGACAGAAAAATGATTTACCGGATCAGTGGCGATGTAGAAAAAAGAATCGCCGCCATGGTCGAGTACTGCTCCGGGGAATAGGTTTGCATGAAAATCTGTGGCGCAATACCTGCGTATAACAGCCATGGGACAATTGGAAAGACCGTTGCCGGTGCGAAGGGTCAGATCGATGAAAAGACGCGTGGCGATAACAGGACTGGGAACAATCAATGCCGTAGGAACATCCACTGAGAATTTCCGGGAGGGAATATTTACGGGCAGATGCGGAATCAGGCCGGTCACCCTCTTCGATACGAGCGATTATTCCTGTCACCTGGCGGGAGAGGTGACGGGTACGAACCTGGAATCGGGACTCGATCCTCATGAAACAAAAGAGATTTCAAGATGCGACGTTCTGGGACTAACAGCGGCGAGAGAGGCAATTCGCGACTCGGGACTGGATAAAAATAGTTTCAACAGAGACAGGATCGGCGTCGTTCTGGGAGGCGGTGCGGGTGGCATGAACTCGTGGGAGAAATACCGCCGCGCCAGATGGTCGGGACAGGAAAAACCCGATCCGTCACTCCTTCTCCCGTACGCGACATGCACACTAACCGATCTCATCGCGGGGCACTACGGCTTCACCGGATTCCGCAGTACTATCTGCACCGCCTGCTCCTCAAGCGCGACTTCCATAGGATATGGATTCGATCTGATAGGATCAAATACACAGGATATTGTAATAACGGGTGGAAGTGAGGCCCTTTCGGAACTTACCTTTGCGGGCTTTCATTCTCTGCGACTCATGGATCCCGGATACTGCCGCCCCTTTGATAAAAACCGGCAGGGTCTCTCCCTGGGAGAGGGGGCCGCCATTCTGGTGCTGGAAGACTATGACCATGCGGAAACCAGGGGGGCGACTATCTATGCGGAGGTGCTGGGCTACGCGACAAATTGCGACGCCACGCACATGACGGCGCCCGATCTGAAGGGGATGAGCAACGTTATGGCACAGGCCCTCAAAAGGTCTTCCATAGACATGAATCAGGTGGATTATATAAATGCCCACGGCACGGCGACGCCCATAAATGACAAAACAGAGACAGCGGCGATAAGGGATGCCTTCGGTGAAAAATTGTCCAGAAGTCTCGCCATCAGTTCGACAAAATCGATGATAGGTCACTGCCTGGGCGCGGCCGGCGGTATTGAAGCGGTAGCCACGATCCTGGCTTTGTATGACCAGACCATGCCTCCCACGATTCACCTGGAGGAAAATGATCCCGACTGCGATCTCGATTATATCCCGAATCAGGCAAGGAAGGGCGACATCACAATCGCCCTCAAAAATTCCTTCGCCTTCGGGGGAAACAACACCTCCATCGTTTTCAAAAGAAGTGAGTAATATGGATGATATTGCCATTACCGGTATCGGTATCATAAGCTCAATGGGAATAGGGAAGGATGCCTTCTGGTCCGGCTGTAGAAATGCGCGGACAGGCATCAAGAGAATCACCTCCTTTGAGACAGACTCGTTCAGTTCCAACGTGGCGGGGTGGATCGATGATTTCGATCCCGGCCAGTTCATGCCGCGAAGGAGTTATCGCAGAATGAGTCGCGTTTCGAGAATGGCCGTGGCGGCGAGCGTTGAGGCATTGGAAGATAGCGGCATCACGATAGCTGACGGCAACAAGGACAGCATTGCGGTGATCATGGGGACCGCTTATGGTAGCAGCGCGCATGTGGAGGATTTTTTTGTAAGCCTTCTTAGAGACGGACCGAGGGGCGCTCAGCCTTTCCTGTTCCCGGAAACCGTTCCCAATGCACCGGCAAGCCAGATCGCGATCTTTCACGGAATCACGGGCCCGAACAGCACCTTCTGCCAGAACGAGATATCGGCAGAAAGCGCCCTGCTCTATGGGCGGACTCTTCTGCTGCAGGGGATTGCTGATACTGTCATTGTGGGTGGGGCCGATGAATTGTCGGAAATGCAGTACTCATGCTACAATGCCCTGGATATACTGAACAGGACCAAAGCAGCGGAAGGCGAATCGATAAGCCCGGAGATGGGAGGGGGTCTGATCCTTGGAGAAGGCGCCGGAATCCTGATTATGGAAAGATTGAATTCCGCCATAGAAAGGGGCGCCACGATATACGGATTGCTCAGGGCAGCAACAATAACGGGCGGCATAACATCACCCTCACATTACGAAACCGGGGGAAAAGAGATGAAAAGGGCGATAACCCTTGCCATTAAAGAGGCCGGGATGTCTTCTGAAGAGATAGATCAGATAAGCGTATCGGCAAACTTTTCCGGTAATCTGGATGAAACGGAATACAGAATACTCGGTGCGATCTTTGCCGAAGGGCGGGAAAACCTGAAGGTTTCACCGCTGAAATATCTCATGGGCACTTTCGGAGGAGCGGGAACCACAAGAGCGGCGGCGGCCCTATTGAGCCTTCACCACCACCTGCCGCTTCCCACAGTGGCGGCAGAAACACTCAAGACCAGGGGACGTCAGCCTTTCGAATGGAACATCCCCCCCGCAGGCGTAGAAGAGGCGGCACTGATGACGTCTTCCACCTTCGGCGGCGGAAGCAGCGGTCTTATTTTTACCCGATTGTGAAGAGGAAAATAAATGAAAGTACTCCTTCTTTCACCCAATATCGAATCACTTCCCGACCCGGTCTTCCCCCTGGGATTGTCCTGCATTGCAGCCGCCCTGAGGGAAAACACAATCCCCTTCAAAATCCTGGACCTCTGTTTCGCGAGAGACTATGAGGATGAAATAAAAAAAACTCTCTCGACATTCCGTCCCGATGTTGTCGGCCTGTCGCTTAGAAACGTGGACAACGTAAGTTATCCGAATTATATATCCTACCTCCCCTTCTATCAGAAAGTCGTCCAGACGATCAGGTCGCACAGCAGCGCTTCCATTGTACTGGGTGGAAGCGGTTTTTCTCTCCTGCCGCAACCTCTCATGGATTTTCTTCAGGCGGATTTCGGAATTGTGGGTGAAGGGGAGTCTGCTTTTGTCAGGTTTTTAAATCAATTCGAACAGAAAAAGACACCGGCTGCCGGAATTATTGGAGACTATCCTGCAATAATAGAAGACCTGGACATTCTTTCACCCCCTGACCGTTCCGGTTTTGATAATGAAGCCTACCTCCGGTGGGGAGGAATGGGAAACATTCAGACCAAAAGGGGCTGTCCATTCAGGTGTGTCTATTGTACGTACCCGATCATAGAGGGAAAGACAGTAAGATTGAAAAGTCCCGATCTTGTCTGTGACGAAATCGAAAATATGCTGAACTCGGGCATCGATAATCTTTTCTTTGTCGATAACGCATTCAATTATCCCGTTCATCATGCCGAAGAAATCTGCGAAGAGATAATCAGGCGAAAACTTCCTGTGAAATGGAGTTGCTACGCCAACCCTGGCTTTGTTACAGAGGAACTGATTGGGCTTATGATCGCCGCCGGGTGCACGGGAGTAGAATTCGGAAGCGACGCCGCAAATGAAAAGATGTTGAAAAAGATGGGCAAGAACTTTACCGTAGATGATCTCAAGAACGCTTCGTCGATCTGCCGGAAGGCAGACATACCCT
>JAUVXT010000007.1 GCA_030603465.1 Deltaproteobacteria bacterium | reverse complement strand
TTGTATCCTTATTCGCCCTGCGTCTTCCAGCATCTTCTGGATTTCTATTGGCAGATAACGCTGGTTATTCCCGGTGATGGCCAGGCGACCTGTGCAGGTCTCTCCGGTGTTCAGATTCTGTATCCGCACGGCGACTTTCTGTTTGTTTTCTGTGCTGATTCCTTCTTCGGCGGCAAGATCCCTCTGTTCTTTCGGGATAATGATCTGCTCTTCATAACCATCTTCATTTACTTCACATTCGATTAATTACATATGTCCGATGTGGCGTGGCACATCTCCCCTTTCATGTATTTGTGGTGAATAATGAAGGAAAACGTGACAATTGAAGCTCCCCGCAACAAGTTGCGGGGAATCTCCGACTGACAAGGAAATTGTTTATTTTATATTCGCTCGCTAACCCCACCGCAAGCAGCGGGGTTAGCGCTCGCTGTTCAGTTCAAGCGGAAAATGGATACTTTGATATGCGCCTATGTCTATAGTGAAAGCGGTTCCTGTTGTGATTAGGCAGATCGTCCTATCTTAATTTGCTCAGGCATTCTGTGGCTTTTTTGCAACACAGTGTCAAATGTTGAGACCTGACCTCGTTTTTGGATTTTGCGTATTTCGGGTTCGTAGGTCCAGCCGCGGGCCAGCCTTCGTTCCTCCCGTTTAATTGACCAGTAGATATACATGCCGATGGGGGGCGCGATTATCCTCGTTTTCCATCCAAAGCTACTGTAGAGATCCTTCAGGAGGGAATCCATCTTACCTCTCATCGCTTCATTTCCATCATACCACTTTCTCATGGCCCACACCGCTCCCGCGTATGTCGTTCGGATCGGTCTTACTTCCCAGGCAAAGCGATCCCGAATTCTCCTGCTGGGATTGTCTTTGTAGCGCTGCCATCCCTTCAAGAAGGTCCTGATTAACCGGGCAAGACTGGGACCATTGACCTCGAAATCGCGGCGAAATGCGTCGAGAATATACCCTTCTTCCCTGTTATCTGTTATGTGCCGGTGGCGGTAATTGAAGCGATACTGGCCGTGTGTATCGGCCGGTGGAAATTCTTCATCGGAAAGGAGCGTCCCTGCCTGCTTATGCTTTTCGTAGAGCGGTGTGCCGGGAATGGGTGTATAGAGCATGAATTGATGGAAATCCGTATCATAGCTCACGGCATGGTCAATAATTTCATCCATATTTTCGGGTTTGTGGTTTTCCAGGCCGATGATGGATGAACCTAGGACACGAATGCCATGCGACTGAAGTTCACGCACCAGCGACTTTGTGTCTACATGCTTGAGCTTTTGATAGCAACTCTCTTTCCCCTCCAGTCCCATCCATACCCAGGAGATTCCCAATCCGACGAGCTGTTCCATGCTATATGACTTAAGGACCCTGGCAGAACTGAAAATGAACAATGCCCAGCTTTTTCCCTTCTCCTCCATCAATTCCAGCAGACGCAGCGCCCGCTTGTGGTGTATCAAGAAATTCTCATCCATGACAAAAAAGGATCGAACCTTGAGCTTTTCCTCGATCTCGCACATGACGGAAAAGAGTTCGTCGCCAGTTTCATAAAAGTTGTGAAAATGTCCCTTCCCCCCGAAGAGCGCCGATGTGGAACAAAAATTACACCCCACGGGACAGCCGACTGAGGGAATCAGCATGGCCGCCGTATCACCCTGTCGCTGGGGGAGATTGATCCCCACTATACGCGACCCGAATCCCGATTGTATCATGGGATGCCGTATCGGTGCGTCTTCATCCTGCCCGAGATAGCGGCGAAACCACCGGATGCCCTCCCCTTTGCAGATAAAATCGGCATCGACGATATCGCGGATATTCCCCTTGTTGGTGACATGACCCCCCACTATGATCGTCGCACGGGGCTGGAACCGGCGAATCAGTTCGCACATCTTCCGCACCTTCCCCACATTGGGGATAATGGCGCTGATGCCGATAATGTCATAGGTATTATCTCGGATCTCTTCGATAAAACAATCCAGCGTGGGAAAATCGAGAAGTGTACAGGGCGCATCGATATTGGACTGTATAAGCATCAATCCGAAGGAATTATGAAACATGCGAAGGGAAAAGGCGCCCTGAACCCGCGTTACCTGATTGTGATAGAGCTCCATGGGATTGATGGTCCGGCTTCCGTACTCATCGTCTTCGGCATAGGGTCCGAAGACACTGGACAGGAGTACTCGTGCACGGGTTCCACGGGGGTGTGTGGTGTGATTCACTGTCATTCTTTTCCTCCTCGTTCTTACGTAATTTCTGCTGAGAAGTTGCCTTGTAATATAGAAGAGCGGGGAAAGATAGGCCCCCCCGAGGGGTTTTACAAAAGTTTTACATCTGAAGACCTGTGGTATGCATCGATTAGTAAAACGGTTACTGCTGGACACCCCATTCCCTTTTGTATCGAACCGGAAACACGTCCGGAGTACCCTCACCAGTATGTCACTTGCTGTTGACAGATCGCACGACCTGGTGTAAAAATCGGATACTATGATTGACCGGACAAAGTGGTTTTTCCACCCCATTTTAATATTTGTTTTCTCCATCATTGCCCTGGCCTCATCTCTGACCCTCTATATCTACTGGTACATAGAGGTCAGCGCCGGACTGGCTGCCATCGTAGAAAAATCCAATCTCGACGCAGCACAGATCTTCACATCCCAGACATGGGTCGTGATTCTGGTACTTTCAATCCTTGTGGCGATTATTCTTCTGGGAATATTCATTATCTTCGCATACTACCAGAAAAGTGTCCGCCTCTACCGAATGCAGCACAATTTTATCAATAATTTCACGCATGAACTCAAAACGCCGGTTACATCTTTGAATCTCTATCTGGAGACATTTTTGCAGCATGAGCTCTCCCGTGAAGATCAGATCAAGTATCTCCGTTTCATGCTCCAGGACGTAAAACGGCTTGCAGATAATACGAACCGCATCCTCGATCTTGCCCGAATCGAAAGCAAAACCTTTGGTGGCGAGTTTCTCGAAGAGAATCTGGTCGCAGTGGTGACGAAATTTTACGATAAAAACTCACACCTTTTCCCCGACTGCGAGATCGCCATTCATAACCCCTCGGGGCAAGCCTTTCCCTACCTTATCAACCGGTCGTTATTCGAAATGCTCGTGATAAATCTGATCACAAACGCCATCAAGTACAACCGGTCGGATATTCCCAAAATCGTCATCACCTTCCGGCCGAAAAAGAGGAAACTGCATATCAGCTTTGAAGACAGCGGTATCGGCATCGACAAGAGGGACCTGAAGAGGATATTCAAGAAATTCTACCAGGTAGGGAGATCGGACAATATGACTGCCAAAGGAAGCGGCATCGGGCTCAACCTGGTGCAGAATATAGCAAAGATTCATAAAGGCAGGGTCATCGCCCGCAGCAAAGGTGAGGGGCACGGATCTGTTTTTACGGTACAGCTTCCATACAAAAAGAAACAGGAAGCCTGAGAGAAAGGAGCCTCGCCATTTCAGGGAAAAAACGCATCCTCATAATAGAAGATGATCTCCATATAGCGGAGGGGATGAAACTGAACCTGTCCCTCAGGGGTTATGATGTCTCTATCGCCGCCGACGGCATTTCCGGTTTAAAAAAGTGGCAGGAGCTGTCGCCCGACCTGATAGTTCTGGACATCATGCTCCCCCACATCGACGGCATATCGGTACTGCAAAGCATCCGACTCGATGATGAGCGAATTCCCATTCTCATCGTTTCGGCCAAAGGAGACCCCGACGACAGGATCAAGGGTCTCGAATCCGGCGTCGATGATTATCTCGCAAAACCCTTCAATCTCGATGAATTTTTACTGCGTATCGAACGGCTTCTCACAAAGGTATCCTGGTATCGTGATGAGAATGCCTCTGACAAAAAGGGAGGCGATCACCTCTCGGGTAGCTACTCCTTTGGCGGTAATGTGGTAAATCTGGACACCGGTGTCACTCGGTGCAAGGCCGATTCAGTTACCCTGACAGAACAGGAGATAAAACTCCTGAAATTCTTCATTGCCAACAAGGGAAAATCGCTTTCACGCCAGACATTACTTCAAGTATGCTGGGGGTACACGAGGGAAACATCAACAAGAACGGTGGATAATTTCATCGTGCGCTTTCGACGTTATTTTGAAGACAACCCCCAGAAACCTGTCTACTTCAAAAGCCGCCGGTCGGTGGGCTACATCTTCGATCACGACAATTGCTGATAGAGTTAGTCACTGATTCGACGACTTAAGCTTCCCGCAGCAAGTTGCGGGAAATCTTCGACTTCCAATCAGAATAATCCCAGACGATATTCCCGTAGTTCCCGGCGCAATCCCCTGACATCCTCAACATATTTTCCCAGTTCCCGCCGGAAATCCTCTCCGTGGTTTTTCACACGGGTGTGAACCAGTTCATGGAGGAGGACATAATCCATGAGTCGACGGGGAAGCCGGGTAAGCCTTTCGTTGAGGCTGATATTATTTCTTGCCGAACAGCTTCCCCATCGTGTCTTCTGATTCCGTATGGAGACCTTATTGAAGGAAAAGTCATATTTCCAAGCGAGATGGCCGAGTCGTTCCTGCAATAGTATCGTCGCTTCTTCCCGGGATATCGGCTTACAGTGTGCAACAAGCGCTTCGTGACGCAGACGGAGACGGCATGCATTTTCTCGATGCCTTGCCACCCAGACTGATTTTTCACGTAGGAATGCCTTCGCCTGCCCTATCGTACCACGGCGGGGAATGGTAATGCGGATATCGCCCGAGTTTGTCACAGAGATTGAAAAGCGTGTCGCCCGCCTGCTCTTCCGCATACGGACGTCACCCATTCCGGGTATGTTGATAATCCTCGTTTCTTCCATTCAATCACACACTATAATATTATTAATCGTTTTGATCCATTATTCCTACATTTAATTGCAACTCTTATGTCTTCGATGGGCGTTATCTCACGTGCCCTGTCTCTTGTAAAGTGAATTATTCTCTCAATACTCTTCCCACATTTCTGGTACAATATTCCCCTTCCTTTATGGTTGCCCATGTTGCGCCGACTATTCATGGTTTCTTCCGCTAGTTTTAATCCCTTCCAGCCCTTCAATAGTGCTGTCATATAAATGCGAACACACCATCTATTTAAACGCACAGATTCTTCATCACTTCCTCTTGACGCAGGGGGGATTTTACTCTATGTTCCCCTTTCAAGAGGAGAAATCATGATTCATGAAACTGCGGTAATCGGCCCAGACGTAAAACTGGGAGAAGACATCCACGTCGGCCCCTATACGGTAATCGAGGATGAAGTAACCATAGGTGACGGATGCCGCATTGGTCCCCGCGTCTATATCAACGGCTGGACCACCATAGGCAATAATGTCAAGATTCATGCAAACGCCGTTGTCGGCGATGCCCCGCAGGACTATCACTATAACGACGAAAAGAGCTACTGCCGGATAGGCGACAACACGATCATCCGCGAGTACGTCACCATCCATCGAGGAGAAGGGGAAGGTACTGAGACTTTAATCGGCAGTAACTGCATGCTCATGGCCTTCGTTCACGTGGGGCATAACGTCAAAATGGGCAATAACTGCACACTGGGCAATCATGCCGTACTTGCCGGCCACGTCACACTGGAAGACCTCGCTAATCTCAGCGGTTACATCGGTGTCCACCAGTTCTCCAATGTAGGCACACTCTCCATGACGGGACCCTATTCCAAAGTAACGCATGACGTTCCCCCCTACTGTCTCGTCATCGATGGCGCCGTCTTCGGTCTTAACTTCGTCGGTCTGAAGCGTGCCGGCATTTCCTCCGAAACCAGAAAGGCGTTGAGAAAGGCGGTGGAAGCCCTCTTCTTTTCGAAACTTCTACGAAAGGAGGCACTGGCTAAAGTGGAAGCAGCATCAGGAGAAATACCGGAGATTGCCCACCTGATCGAATTCATCCGAAACAGCAAACGAGGCCTACTTCCGGGCCACAGAGATTAAAGCACAAGATACCAAATTATTGCTTATCGCCGAATTTTTCAGTCAACAACAGACAGACACAGGAGCAGAGAATTCCTGAGGATGTCACCGATATTAGTGAACAGTTAATATTTAATGTCTCCCCCGGTTTAGAGGCTACCTGTTCGGAGGCTCCCACTCTGATTCACCGCACCAGTATTTACCTCCGCCCACGCTTTGAAAAAAATCCAAGAATTAAGTGGCTGTTCCCGATTTTTCCCTGTCAGCCATACGTCAATATTAATGCGGCACAACAGGCCAGAGCAATGTAAATAATCATCCTGGCAGTTACCCTTTTAATGGTTTCTCTTTTGTGGGAAGGAGATTTTGCTTTCAGCAAATCATATAAACACAGGAATGATCCGAAAAGGAACATAATCAGAATGAACATTATCGATATCTTTAAATACACATCGTCCGGCATTTTTCCCCTCGACTACTACACCTTCTATATACCATCCCGGATTATTGAACACAAATGTCAGAACGGTTACTCGTATTTTTCATAACAGACGATCTCTTCCAGACTCTTTCGGTTCGTATTTTCGGAAAAGGCACCCGAATCGGCTGGATATCCCAGAGGCGTTAAGGCGACAACCTGCACATCATTGGGAATTTCAAGGTATTTTTTCACCCCGTCATTGTTGAAGGAGCCGATCCAGCATGTTCCCAGACCTTCGGCGCGGGCAGCCAGCGTCAGATGGTCAAAGGAAATGGAAACATCGACCAGCATACTGAAATCGCCCATATATCCGCCGCGATTAAAATTAAGATTCGTTCCGCATGCCACGATCAGGACCGGCGCCTCCGCAACGAAGGACTGATCTCCACAAACAGGCAGCATCTCTTTCATTCGCGCCTTGTCCCTGATGATGATATAGCGCCAGGGCTGGCGGTTACTGCCACTCTGAGCGATTCTGGCCGCATCCAGGACTCTTTTTAATACCTCCTCCGGCATGTCATCGGCCTTAAATTTCCTCACACTTCTTCTGGTCCGAATCACCTCGTAAAAATCCATAATTTCCAATACCTCCGTTCCTGTCATTCAATACTATGTTTCCATACAACTACGATACTATAGGAATATGGTTGCGGCATGTCAAATCGAATTATCGGCATTATCTCTTAACAGCCAATCCCTATCCTATTTCCTCATGAGTTCCTACTGTTTCTTTTTGCCCTTTCTGATCCTGTCCTTCTGAACCTTTTTCTTTTCCCTCAATAAACGGGATATGTCCTTTTGCCTTCTTGTAATTTTGTCTTTTGACATAATGATATCCACTGTTGTTTCTATTTACACCTTCCACATCCCAGATACTATATAGCCCGATGAACCGGGCCACTAACTCACGTCGTAGCTTTTTATTACATATGGTTGATACGATACTTTATATCCCAATTATTCAGCTATGTTTCCACAAAGCACTTCGGCCTGTTCCAGGACGGTTTGTGTTGCTTTTTCCTGCTTATCAGGCGGATAGCCATATTTTCGCAGAATGCGCTTTACGATGACGCGAATATTGGCGCGGGCATTTTCACGAACGGTCCAGTCGATAGAGACGTTTCGGCGAACGGCAGATACCAGTTCATGGGCAATGTTCTTGAGCGTCTCATCACCCAGCACTTTAACGGCGCTGTCATTTACTTCCAGCGCATCGTAAAAGGCGACTTCGTCTTCATTAAGGTTAAGCTCTTCACCGCGTTTCTGCGCCCTGCGCATCTCTTTGGCGAGGCCGATCAGTTCCTCGATAACCTGCGCCGCCTCTATGGCCCTGTTCTGATACTTGATAATCGCTTCCTCAAGCATCTCGGAAAATGAGCGAGCCTGAACAACGTTCTTCCTTGAACGGGCTTTGATTTCGTCATTGAGAAGTTTTCTCAGCACCTCCACGGCCAGATTTTTATGAGGCAATTGTCTGACTTCTTCAAGAAATTCATCAGATAGAATAGAAATGTCAGGCTTTTTCAGTCCCACCGATGCAAAGATATCGACGACTTCATCGGAAATGACAGCCCGTGACACTAACTGTTGGATTGCCGTATCCATTTCTTCCTGCGTTTTACCTTCACCCTCGACGGTCGCTTTTGCCAGGGCGCTTCGCACTTCCTGAAAAAATCCAACTTCGTCCCGGATTTTAAGGGCCTCTTCATGGGGAACAGCAAGGGCAAAGGCCTTCGATAATGCCGTTACCGATTCGAGATAGCGCGTCTTTCCTTCTTCGATCTGGAAAATATGTTCCATGGCCGCAGCAATGCCGGCAAGCCGTTCCGCCGGAGTTGCATTCATAAGCGACAGATAGTCAAAGCCATGGTACATCGTCACCACAATATCATATTTCTCAAGCATCACAGCGACGGCCTCTTCCTGATCAAATGTCGCTTTTCCACGACCGCCCGCTTCAGTATAATCGGCCAATGCGCGCTTCAGTTGATAGGCAAGTCCGATATAGTCGACCACCAACCCGCCCGGTTTATCTTTAAAAACTCGATTGACCCGTGCGATTGCCTGCATCAATCCATGCCCCCGCATCGGTTTATCAACATACATGGTATGCATGGACGGACAGTCAAATCCCGTAAGCCACATGTCGCGGACAATAACCACCGCAAGATGGTCTTCAGGATCTTTAAACCGCTTGGCCAATGTTTCACGCCGGGCCTTATTGCGAATATGAGGCTGCCATTCGAGCTTATCCGATGCCGCGCCTGACATAACAATTTTGACAATCCCCTTATCGTCGTCACCACCGTGCCATTCAGGTTGTAACTTTACAATAGCGTTATACATATCCACACAGATGCGGCGGCTCATGCATACGATGAGCACCTTTCCCTTCATGACGCTCTGCCGCTCCCCGGCATGGCTCACGAGGTCTTCCGCCACAAGGGCAATTCGTTTTTCCGTTCCCACCATTGCCTCGAGGGCGGCCCACTTGGTGCGCAGACGCTGTTTTGCCGTTTCTTCTTCTCCCTCGGTAATCTCTTCAAATTCCGGATCGATTGCAGGCCACTCATCCTTATCGAGTTCTATTTCTGCAAGCCTTCCTTCGTAATAGATGGGTACAGTTGCCTTGTCTTCAATGGACCGAAGCATATCGTAGGTATCTATGTAATCACCGAAAACCGCAGGCGTGCTCCGGTCACCCCGTTCAATCGGCGTGGCGGTAAAACCGATGAATGATGCCTTAGGCAGTGCATCGTGCATGTGGCGCGCATATCCGTCGATAAAGTCATACTGGCTACGATGAGCTTCATCGGCAATTACCACGATATTCTCGCGATCGGATAACTTCGGATACTGATCACCCTTTTCGTCGGGCATAAATTTTTGGATGGTGGTGAACACAACACCACCGGCGGGAACATTCAAAAGTGTCCGAAGATGGGGTCTGGATTCGGCCTGCATCGGTGTCTGACGTATAAGATCCCGGCACCGGGAAAATGTCCCGAAGAGCTGATCATCCAGATCGTTGCGGTCGGTGATGACGACGATGGTCGGGTTTTTCATTGCCGGATGACGGATGACTTTGCCGGCAAGAAAGGCCATGGAAAGACTCTTTCCGCTTCCCTGGGTATGCCATATCACCCCGATACGGCGGCCACCGAAGTGCTTTGTTTGATCTCCGTATGGCGGCACTATATGTTCGCCAAGGCCAAAAGGATTCAGTTCATCGAGGGCGGGGAATTCCGCGTACAACTGCCCCGGCTCGGCTGTAATACCGCAGGCCGACAGGGTGCATTCGACCGCCTTGTTGACGGCATGATACTGGTGGTAGGCTGCGATCTTCTTTACGACCTCCGCCCCATCATCTTCGAGAACGATAAAATTGAGGATGAGATCAAGGAGACGACGTTTGTCAAAGATTCCATTGATAAGCACTTCCAGTTCCACCGAGCCCTTCGGGGCAACTTCCATACCGTCAACAGTGCGCCAGGGCATGAAGCGGTCCCAGCCGCTGGTAATGGAGCCACACCGCGCCTCAAGGCCGTCGGAGATGACCAGAAGTTCGTTGTACGTAAAGAGCGCGGGTATGTCCTGTTTGTATGTCTGGAACTGGTTGAAGGCCTGACGGATTGTCGCCTTTTCGTCGGCGGGATTTTTCAATTCCATCGCCGCCAGGGGCAGTCCATTAACAAAGACCACCACATCGGGCCTGCGGTTTATTCTATTCTCAACCACGGTAAACTGATTGACCACAAGCCAGTCGTTATTCTCCAGATCCGCCAAATCGAGAAGCCATACCTTGTCGAACACTTCCCGACCATTGTCCATAAAGGAAACATCCACCCCGTCGGTCAGAAACCGGTGAAACCGCCTGTTGTTTTCAATCAGGCTGGGGCTTTCGGTGCGTATGATTTTACGAAGGGCATCATCGATTGAAGTAGCTGGAATGTTGGGGTTGATATCTTTAAGAGCAGTCCTCAGGCGACCTTCCAGAATGACATCGGTATAGTTGGCCTTTGCACTTCGCTCGGGATTTACTCCATCAAAAGCGAGATCGGGGCCGAAGGCAGTTTGCCATCCCAAGGATTCAAACCAGTCGAGGGTTGTTTGTTCGAGGGTGTTTTCGGAAGTTTTACTCATCGTCACCCCCTTGCTCGTGCTTGCCCTGAATCCGTTTGACTTCCCTGTCAAAGTCTGAAATGAACTCCCCGTCCTGTCGCTTGCGATAGGTGTCATATTCCTGTTCGGCTTTGAGTTTGGCCTCTATCGCGCTCACTTTGCCCTTGTCTTGAAGAATGGGATAGTTGGAAAGTTCCAGAAATTTGTGAAGGAACTGGATCCAATCTTCCATTTTCATCAGCATTTGGCGTTCAGCCCGATTTTCCGCAAGGTCGAGATAGGCGGAAACAATACGGTTCAATTCTTTGATGTGCGCCTCGCTTAAATAGTTTTTAGCGACGGAAATGTCCGTTTTCATGATCTTACCGGCGGGCGCCTGTTTCCAACTGGTCAAACCCATGTGTATTTTTCCTGCATCGGCCGAGGCATAGATGATTTCAGCGGCGGTCTTGCCGGTAATGGCCCAATGGAGCTTGTTCTGCACTGTGGCAAAAAAATCCTTGGTGATGGGCGCGTCTTCGTCGTAATCGGCCGACAACGCGTAAATATCGGTGATCTTCTGATAGAAACGCCGCTCGCTGGCTCGAATCTCCCGGATACGTTCAAGGAGCTCGTCAAAATAGTCCTTACCAAAGCACTTTCCTTGCTTCAGCCGTTCGTCATCCAGAACAAAGCCTTTGATAATGAATTCCTTCAAGGTCTTGGTCGCCCAGATGCGGAACTGTGTGGCCTGATAGCTGTTGACCCGATAGCCCACGGCAATGATGGCATCGAGGTTGTAATATTCCAGAGAACGCTTGACACTGCGACTGCCCTCTTGGCGAACTGTTTCCAAAATGGAAAGAGTTGACTTCCGCTCCAGCTCTCCTGTCTCGTAGATGTTTCCCAAATGCTTGCTGATGGCGGGTATTTCAACGCCGAACAGCCGGGCAATGGCCTTCTGCGTCAACCAGAAATTCTCATCCTGAAACAATACCTCGATTTTCTTGTCACCATTCGGCGTGCTGTAGAATACAATTTCGTTGTTCATGCCCCGGCCTCCTCAACATAACGCATACTGCCATAGTCATCTTCAGAAACAACTTCAACATCCACGTCATTGGTAAGCACCCAATGGGAAGAATGCCGGTTGTTTTCGATCAAGCTGGGGCTTTCTGACAGTACGATTTTACGAAGGGCATCGCCGAATGCAGTAACTGGAATGTTGGGATTGATGTTCTCAAGCGCAGGTTGAAGCCTTCCAAGCAAGACGACCTGGTCGTAATCCTCGCGTTCGCGGGCCAGTCCGTCAGGGCTGATGTCCGGGCCGAACTTAACAGAATAGCAGAGGCTCTCAAACCAGGCCAGCACAGTTTGTTCAATGATTGATTCATTAATGCTTTGAGGTTTATTATTCATGTCTATTCACCCGGCTTGATTCCTCATAACTTTTTGCGATCTGTTGGCATGCCAACTCAGTAAATAACTCGGTAAAGTTGATTATGGAGTAAGGATCTAATTGACGTATAAAGAGCGTAGCGTTGTGATTGGGGCTATTGGTAAACGGAAACATTTCCTCCACTTCGGGACCGTCAATGATAAAGCTCATATCTTCTAGATCAATGCTACCTTCAACAGTAGTCGTTTTTAAGTATACCGCTTGATTATAATGAATAAATTGAACAGAGTTTATATCAGATCGAACATAGTCAGGGTATTTTTCTATCAGTTCTTTAATAAAATCGTGCGACTCTTCCAAAGAAGAGAGTTCAGCAGAATAAATCTCGGGATCTGCAGCATAAAGAATTTCACTTGTATTATAAGGTTGGCCAGCAACTGTTATAGCCTCATTATTCATATCAATTAACATATCTAGTATCTTGTCTCTTTGGAATTTTTCCTCTTCTTGCGGCGTCCTTCTTAAGATTTCTTCATCCAAAACCTCTTCTATATTTGCAACATCAAACAAAACAGAAAATACCCATAGAGCTGCTTTTCTGATCTCTTCAAGTACTCGATACTCTGGAATGCCCCGACTGCCTCCATGATATTGTTCATTGCGGTGGTCGTGATACCATATGATCTCACTTTTCTCAATTTCTTCCATCAATGAGCGTCGCTGCAGTTCATAAGTGAAGAAGTCGAGCTTTGTATGGTAATTCTTCAGCCATTGATCAACATCTTCACGTCTATACTGAGCACCGTTTCTCTGAATGGGGTTCAGGGTGAGATAAGTTGTGATCGAGACTTCAATGGAATTATCAAAGCTGATGAGTGCCATGCGACGATCGAAGTCTCCTCCGTCGCGCCGATGCATCTCAGCATGTACGATAAGCTCAAAAGGGCCTTGCGCCCATGGCCTTAATGCACTCATACACCAGCCTCTTCAATAAACTTCTCCGCATCTCGTACCCGCAAGTCTCCGGAAATAAGTTTGGGGAGGAGGGTGTCGCGGAGAGATGAGAGGATTTTAGATTCAAACAAGTTGCTACGAATCTTGGCGAAAAATGGACTTATGCGCTTATCAAACGCTTGTGTCAGCTGCGGTGATGCAAATGGAACCAGTATGGATTTAAAAGTTTCTCTGGTAATTGTGTTAAACACAGATCCATGTCCGCTTCGCTGAAGGTCTGCCACCTGCTCTCTAATTGTGTAATATACAAACCCATCCGCAATTCCTTTTTTGCCGCGTATTCCGTAACATGACTGATTCATTGCCATTGGGACGCCAACAACAGCACATTTGCCGACAGTCCCTCTGGCGCTGATTATTGTCGTTCCTAAAGGAAGTATTTTCGTAGAGGATTTCTCTATTCCGAGTTCGGTTATGTGTTTTTCCGTATCAATAACAAAAACGTCGATTACAGAAGGTGCGTCAACGACAGAAAACCAGGGTATCGTTCCTCCCCAATACTCAGAAACCGATGTTTTAGGAGTGCCGCCACCAATCAAATCGAATAGATCGTGAAGGGGCTTGATCTCCCACCCCTTCGGAATCGGCCCAAGCTCCGAATCATCGAAGCTGTCGGGGAAGAGGTCGGCGATTTCTTTGGGGAGACCGGGGTCGCGGCCTTCGGCCTTGGCGAGGACGGGATCGAAATCGACGAACCAGCTCTTGAAGATGGCGCGGACCATTGCCTCCAGCGTTTCGTTCATCTTGCGGTTCAGTTCGATCTTGTCGTCCAGCGAACCGAGGATGTGGGCGATGGCGCGTTGTTCAGAGAGAGGAGGAAGTTCTATGTCTAATAATTCTATGTCACTTGGACGAATAGACGGATAGGCAGTCGTGCTATGCTCTGCAATAGTCTGCAACTGATCAACAATCCGTTGCTGCGTAAGAAAATAATACAAGAATTTTGTATTACATTTCCCTTCAACTCCACGTAAAACTGCAAAACCGGTAGAAACAAGCATGTTTTCTAAAGGTTCAGCAATTATTCCATAGTGCCTTTGGTTAGGACGTACTGTTGAATAAACAATGTCTCGTTGTTGTACTTTGCGCCGAGCTCGACTTGGCAGTAATTCCAAATCGCTAATGCGCTGTGCTTTATCGATTTTGCCTTCTTTAATATTTCCTGTGTCAAGATAGTTGACAAAATCCCACTTCTCTTTTGGAGAGTAAGCCTCGGTGTTTCTTCGAGAAATACTACCTACCTTTTCTGTAGTCCACTCACTCCCCATCTTCCACACCCGTTTCATTTTCTTCCGCCCATTCCATCAATTTCTGTCTCAGTTCTTCTTTAGAAGGCAAATAAAGCTGGTATTGAGAGGCGTAAATATTGGCGTTTTCCGGCAAGGTAAGCTCCACCAGTGCATCGTTTTTCATTTTACAAAGGACAATGCCGACGCTTGGATTTTCATCCTTCAGTCTGACGTGGCGGTCAAAGTAGTTGATATACATCTGCATCTGGCCAAGGTCCTGATGGGTGAGTTTGCCAATCTTCAGGTCGATAAGCACATAGCAACGCAACAGGCGATTATAAAACACCAGATCAACGTAGAAGTGGTCGGCGTCAAAGGTGAATCGTTTCTGGCGGGCTTCAAACAGGAAACCTTTGCCGAGTTCGAGCAGGAAGTGTTCCAGTTTGTCGATGATCGCTGTTTCGAGGTCATTTTCCGAGTAAGCCGCTTTCTCATCCAGCCCCAGGAATTCCAGGACATAAGGATATTTGATCATATCTCCCGGTTTTTCAATGATCTGGCCTTTTTCCGAAAGCTCTTTGACCTTTTCCTTGTCCCGGCTTAACGATAGACGTTCATAAAGTCCAGTGTTGAACTGCCGTTTGAGTTCTCGAATCGACCAGGCCTGTCCCGTGGCTTCGATCTCATAAAAACTGCGTTCTTCCGGATTTTTGACGCCCAGCAAAAAGACATAATGTGACCAGGAGAGGGTGAACTTCTGAGACAGCGTCTCGGAAATCTCCGACCGTTCCCTATACGTCAGGTAGAACTTGCGCATATTCGAGAGGTTGTCTTCTGAAAACCCTCGTCCAAATTCTCTTGTCAGATCTGCTGAAAGTCTCTTCAACAAAGTTTTGCCGTATTCTGCACGTTTTTCACCCTGCTGTTCATGCTCAACAATCCGCCGTCCGATTTCGAAGTTCGTTACTACCTGAATCGTGTTGAAGTTGCGAGCGGCAGTATTACGAGCCGAAGCTATAAGTTCCCGTAATTCAGTGATCAGAGTGTGAACATTATGCTGCGGCATGATTTCGAGTTCATTCGCCATAACCCAAGGCCTCCAGGTTCTTCTTGATGGTGGCTTCGATCTGGTTGGCTTCGGCGAACTGCTCATACAATGTGGTGGAGAGGTCGGTCATCTTCTCTTCAAAGGGGATACCGTCGTCTTCCACTGCTTCGGCGCCGACATACCGGCCGGGGGTAAGGACATAGCCGTGATCTTTAATGTCTTTTGTTTCGACCGACTTGCAGAACCCGGGGATATCGTTGTACCCCTCACCCCCACCCTCTCCCATAAGGGTAGAGGGAGTTATCGGTTCGCCTCGCCAGGCATGGTAGGTTCCGGCGATCCGGCCGATCTCATCATCGGAAAGCTCACGGTGAACCCGGTCTATAAGAGTTCCCATCTTGCGGGCATCAATAAAGAGAGTCTGACCGCATCGGTTGCGGAATCTGCCGTTTTTCTTGTTCCGGGAGATAAACCAGAGACAGACGGGAATCTGGGTCGTATAAAAAAGCTGCCCCGGAAGGGCGATCATGCAATCCACAAGGTCCCCCTCGATGATGCTTTTTCGGATTTCGCCTTCACTTGAAGTATTGGTGGCCATGGAACCGTTGGCCATGACAAACCCGGAAATCCCCGTCGGCGACAGGTGGTGGATGAAATGCTGTATCCATGCGTAGTTTGCGTTATTTACCGGCGGCACGCCGAATTTCCAGCGGACATCGTCTTTGAGCCGCTCGCCGCCCCAGTCGCTCATGTTGAAGGGAGGATTGGCAAGGATAAAGTCGGCCCTGAGATCCTTGTGCAGGTCGTTGTGGAAACTGTCCGCCTGTTGCAAGCCAAGGTTGGGGTCGATGCCGCGGATGGCCAGGTTCATTTTGGCAAGCTTCCAGGTTGTCTCGTTCGACTCCTGCCCGTAGATGGCGATATCACCTCGCCTGCCACCGTGCTCTTTGACAAACCGTTCGCTCTGTACGAACATGCCTCCCGAACCGCAGCAGGGGTCATAAATACGGCCTTTGTAGGGTTCGATCATCTGAACAAGGATTTTGACGACACATTGGGGCGTATAAAATTCACCGCCCCCTTTACCTTCGGCGGTGGCAAACTTTCCGAGAAAGTATTCGTAAACGCGGCCCAGGATGTCTTGTGAGCGGGATACATCGTCGCCGAGGCCTATTGTGCTTATGATGTCGATAAGCTCGCCCAGACGATATTTGTCCAGCGCGGGGCGTGCATAGTCTTTTGGCAAAACATTTTTGAGAAAGGGATTTTCCTTTTCGATGGCAACCATGGCGTCATCTATGAGCTTGCCGATGGTGGGCTGCTTCGCCCCCGCCCTTAGGACTCCCCAGCGGGCTTCTTTGGGCACCCAGAAGACATTGGCGGCTGCATATTCATCACGGTCTTCCGGGTCGGTATATTTTGTCTCTCTGGTCGCCTCCAGTTTCTTATATTTGGCCTGAAAGGTATCGGAGATATACTTCAAAAAGATCAATCCGAGAACGACATGCTTGTATTCCGAGGCATCCATATGTCCCCGGAGCTTATCCGCCGCCGCCCATAACTGGTTTTCAAATCCGAGATTCGCACCGTTGTTGTTGGTAGCATTTGCCATCGATAAAATACCTCTCTATGATATGGGCATGATCACTTTCCTTGCATGCCCATTTCACTTCACGCTTTGGACACGTCCTATTCTCATGTCGATATCATCGACATATAACATTTATGTGCCGAATTATAAAATATATATCGACTTGTCCTTTCGAGGTCTTCTTTTCTTTAACGTGGTTCTCAATTTCACGGCTTTTAGCGGATTTGGCAATGCTGCCATTTTGGCTAAATATCGCAATCTACGATTCGAAACGGCTCTCATTCTTACTCTCTCGCCCGCCCCACTGCGATTTCCGGGGAATAGCACTTTTCACTTCAATTCCACTACAATTCCCTTATCGCCTTTCTTTCGTGTTCCTCTATCAGTCCCTCGTCGGCGAAGCTGTAGAAGCGGTCGTCGCCGATGATAATATGGTCGAAGAAGCTGATGCCGCTGGCCTTTGTTGCCATCATGAGGCTTCTTGTGAATGCTATGTCGTCGTTGCTCGGTTTTATGGAACCGGATGGATGGTTATGCGCCACGATGATGGAGGGGGCATTCATTTTTATCGCTTTCTGGAGTATCTCACGGATGTAGGGGTTTGCCCGATCCACGGTGCCATAGTCTATATCTACGACGTCGGTGACAGCGTTTCTCCTGTCGAGAAAGAGGAGAAGAAACCGTTCCTTCTTCAGGTCACGCATGAGTGGCATGAGATAGTTTGCCACATCGGATGAGTTGGTTATGGGCTTGTCGAGGGCCTTTTCCTCGCTCATCATTCTTTTGCCCAGTTCCAAGGCTGCCTTTATCTGGGCAATTTTGGCATCTTTCAATCCGGGTATTTCGCTGAATTCCGCGGCATCGATTCCGCTCATGGCCCTGAGTGTCTTAAATTTGTGAAGGATTTCTCTTCCTATATCGACGGCGCTCCTGCCACGCATACCGGTTCTTATAAGTATGGCGAGGAGTTCGGCGGTGCTTAACGTATGCTCGCCATACTTGAGGAGCTTTTCCCTTGGGCGATCTTCCTCCGACCACTCCCGGATGGGAAGGGGATATTTTGCCGCGGGCTTTTTCATTTTTCTGTCTCTTGAAATCACTACTGTCCGCCTGTTAATATCCCAAGTCTTCATTGACGAGGATGACGGTGAATGCGTCAATATCCCAGGGCTTTTTGAGGAGAATCAGGAGCGCCGCGCATATCCTCGAAGGTGAATCGCAGTCGATGCAAACGCCCGTCTCCGCGCAGGGTGTCTTCAGGCTTTTACGTACCGCGTTTATGGGGGCCGCCTTGTTTCGTGTCCTGGATATGGCGTCATCTGTGGTTTTTACCAGTTTGTTCAGCCCGGCTACAAGTATAACCCGTTTTGGTCCCGAACAGGTGCTTGCCACCCTGTTTCCGCCTCCATCGAGATTTACTATGATTCCCTCTTCCGTTATGGCATTGGCGCTGGACAAAAAGACATCCACCTCCCGGTGCTTTCTCTTGAGTTCTATCCTCTTTTCGTAGTTTTCTTCGTCTTCCCAGTGGTCGAAGACGGTGTTGCCCTTATTCCGCAACGCTTCCACGAGTCCCAGATCTTCCCGAAGCGTCACAGATCCGCCCGTTCCGACAAGCTCACCCGCCTTGATCTGATCAAGGATAAATTGTCCGGCCTCTTCAGCCGTTTCAAAGAAGCATGCCTCGTATTCTTTTTTACTCAGTTCATCAAGTATCTTTGGAACTTTTTTCCGGTAATAGTCTCGTTCCGCCTCTCTCATAGCGTTCTCCTTTCACAATTACAGATAATCGATTTTGTATATGTCTCTTACGGACAGGGGGTCTTCGCGGTCCTTTTTCACTGCAAGAGGGAGATAGTCGAGTATATCCTGGGCGGTCATTCCGTCTTCTCCCTTTTCACAGGCCGCCAGGTCTCCTGAAAAGCCGTGGATAAATACTCCTTTTCTGACCGCGTCCTCGATCGACAGGCCGAGACCGTACATGGCGGCGATTGTCCCGGTCAGGACATCGCCCGATCCTGCGGTGGCCATGCCGGAATTTCCGCTAAGATTTATGCGGACCCTTCCGTCGGGATAACCAATTATAGAGTGGGCGCCCTTCAGGACGATAATGGCACCCAATTTTTTCGCGGTCTCTTTAATTACAGCTATTTTATTCGTATCGATTTCTTTTATACTTTTTTTCGTAATCCTGGACATCTCTCCCATATGGGGGGTCAGGATCGTCGCCCCTCTCCTTCTCTTTATAATCTCCAGGTCTTCGCACAGGGCGGTTATGCCGTCACCGTCGATGATCAGCGGTTTTTCTATCTTTTTCGTCATTGCCTGTACCAGTTTTCGAGTCTCCTCGGCAAGGGAAATTCCCGGCCCGAGAATAACGATGTCCATTTTATCTGAAAGTTCCAGAAGTGCGTCACCGTTTATGTATGCAATGCTCCCCTCTTCCGTCTCCGCCTGTGGAATGAATACGATTTCACTCCCCTTATTCGCGATAAAGGGCGTCATCGACCGGGGAGCGGCGAGACGCGCGTAGCCTCCGCCGGCCTTCATGAATGAGAGGGCCGCAAAATAGGGCGCGCCGAAGTAGCTCGACGCCCCTGCGATAAAAAGGGCTTCTCCGAAATCTCCCTTGTGGCCCGCGCTGTCGCGGGGAGGAAGTTCAGGCGGTTCGTTTGTCTCCACCTTTATCGCATCACTGTCATACAGCGCCGGGGGAAAAGATATGTGGGTTACGTACAGTTCTCCGCAGAGATCATAACCGGGATAGAGTATGTTCCCGATTTTGGGGAGTCCGAAGGTAACGGTGCAATCGGCCTCCACTGCAGTTCCCATGACCTCGCCCGTATCTCCATTGACGCCCGATGGGATATCGAGGCTGAAGATGATCTTACCGCTTTTATTGATCATTTCTATACACTCGCGATAAAGACCTCCGACATCGCGCGTGAGACCCGTTCCGAATATGGCGTCTATTATTACATCGCTGTGTGCTACTGCCACCCGTACCGATTCGGTAGCGTCGAACTGTTCAATCTCGACCGGCAGTTTCGTGACTATGTCCAGGTTTAGACGGGCAACGCCTTTGAATTGTTTCCTGTCGCCCAGTATAAATATCTTCGCGTCGCCTCCGGCGGAATGAATCTTTCTCGCCACGACCAAACCGTCACCGCCGTTGTTTCCGACACCACAGAATATGGCAAACCGTTTGCCTTTTATTCCCACCTCTTTCAATATTGCCATATATGAGGCATAACCGGCGTTTTCCATCAAAAGCTCTTCACTTATTCCGTATTCCGCGACAGCGGCCTTATCAAGACCTCTCATCTCCTGAATACTGCTTATCTTCATCGGAACCTCCCTCTTCCGCCTTACACGTTTTCAATTGACGCATTTACAAAAAGTCAACTTCATCTGATCGGCCATTTCGACGGCAGGGACACGTCGTTTCGCTCGAAATGACAAATCAAAGAGACTTTTGCGAAATTTTTAAGCTCCCCGCCCTCCAGACGGGGCTTCCCGGTGAGAAATTTAATTATATAGTTTCCCTTCACCCCATCTATAAGACGGGGCTTAAGGGACACCTCACAATGAAATTATAGGGAAAGCAACGAGTTCTGTCAATAAGAACCGGTTTCATGAAAAGTTTCTTTGGCAAATATTTATCGAATATGTAATATATCCGGCATGGACAATGAAATTGCGCGACTAAAGGGTGCATTGATAGAGGCACAACGCGTGGCTGTCCTTACCGGGGCAGGCATATCGGCGGAAAGCGGTGTCCCCACATTTCGCGGTGAGGGGGGACTTTGGCGAAAATACCGTTCCCAGGAACTGGCCACACCCGAAGCCTTTGCGGCAAATCCGGGACTTGCATGGGAGTTTTACAACTGGCGCCGGTCTCTGATAAATGATGTGGAATACAATCCCGCCCACAAAGCACTGGCGGAACTTGAGGAAAAGGTCCCCCGGTTCACACTCATTTCACAGAATGTTGACGGTCTCCATCTGCGAGCGGGGAGTAAAAACCTCCTCGAAATCCACGGAAACATATGGAAGGTCCGGTGCACCAGATGCGGCAAGATTGCTGTCGATTTCACACCAGACCTCGGCACATCACCCCGGTGCAAAGATTGTAAAGGCCTTCTCCGCCCGCACGTGGTATGGTTCGGTGAAAATCTCGATCACGATATCCTGCAGGCGGCCCTTGATGCTTCCATGAAGTGTGACGTAATGCTGGTGATCGGTACATCGGCGATGGTGCAACCGTCGGCATCCTTTCCTGTCGAGGCAAAATCTAAAGGCGCACTGGTTGCCGAAATCAATATTGAATCTACACCACTCTCCTCTTACGCCGACATCACGCTTCTGGGAAAGGCCGGAGATATCGTCCCCAGGCTGGTCGATAACTGGCACTAACCCCCCTCCCGCGCTCATTTTTTTCACACCGGCGAAAGAAAACATTCTTTATTAATCATCCCAAAAATGGTCTTCACGCGAGGAAAACTGACTTTTTGCGAGCACATCAGATAAAATTGTTATAAACAATATTTTTTCAATAACCCTGCACGTCATTCTTTACCATTTCAGATAAATATTTTTACAAAAATATTTAAAATAATGGCTTTTTTTTCTTGACTAGCGGTCATATATAATATTAGTGTTCATGCGTTTGATTTCAATAAAAGGTTCAGAGTCGCTCTTTAAAAGTTATTTCACTTTACAAGAGATGAGACCGAGTTTCCAATTAACACAAATTATTTTTATTCACTTTCTTGGTGAGGGGGGTTGTTTTGGCTAAAGGAACAGTTAAATGGTTTAATGAGAAGAAGGGCTTTGGATTTATTCAACAGGAAGACGGCGAGGACCTATTTGTCCACTATTCTTCCATAGACATGGACGGATTCAAAAATCTTGTCGAGGGAGATGAGGTAACTTTCGATATAGAAGCAACTGACCGGGGATTCCAGGCAAAAAACGTAACAAGAACTCAATAAATAAAGCCGGTTCATAAAATCCTTGCGGGCTAAGACACTTTTGTTTTATCTATAATAAGCTGAAGTCGGATCGGTGTATTAGATCCCCGCGCAAGGGTTGACTGATTAAGATCTCAAAAAGATAGAGAGCTTTGCGGATATCTTTACCCTTCAGACATACCCCAGAACCTTTCCCTGCCTTAATCGAATATTGACTGTTGCAGCCTTTTCTGCTTTTTATACGCTATCATTTTGTGCGTTCGTTCGCTAACCCCGCCGCAATCAGCGGGGAATGCGCTCACTGTTCAGTTCAACCACTTTAACCTACAGGAAAACAGGCATGAAAACTATAGACTTAATGAGTGATACGGTAACTCTACCCACACAAGCGATGCGTGATGCCATATATAACGCTGATTTTGGCGACGACGTTTTCGGTGAAGATCCGTCGACGAACCGGCTTGAAGAAATGGCGGCGCGGTTGATGGGAAAGGAATCGGCGCTTCTGGTTTCCAGCGGGACAATGGGCAACCTGATCTCGCTCCTTACACACTGCAGCCGGGGTGACGAGATCATCCTTGGAGATCAGGCACACATCTTTTATTACGAAGTGGGCGGTATGTCGGCATTGGGAGGCATTCTCCCCCATACCGTTACAAATCAGCCTGACGGTACCATGAATCTCGACGATATCGAGACCGCCATACGCGGGGATAATATACACTTTCCACGCACCCGTCTCATCTGCCTGGAAAATACACATAACCGGTGTAACGGCATCCCTTTAACACCTGAATATACGGCTTCAGTAATAAAACTTGCCGGAAAATCCGGTCTGAAAGTCCATCTCGACGGTGCCAGGATATTTAATGCCGCCGTCGCGCTCGATGTCCCTGTCACAGAATTGACCCGCGGATCCGATTCGGTTAGTTTCTGCCTTTCAAAGGGATTGTCCGCACCCATCGGCTCCCTGGTATGCGGTTCCTGCGATTTTATTTCAGAGGCGAGGAGGATCAGGAAGACCCTCGGGGGTGGCATGCGCCAGACCGGTGTCATAGCCGCGGCAGGCATTATTGCTGTCGAAGAGATGACGAAGAGACTTTCTGAAGATCATAAAAATGCCCGCGTCCTCGCCGAGGGTATAGCAGAAATTTCCGGATTGCACGTAGAGCCCGAGTCTGTGCGTACAAATATTGTCTTTTTCGATCTCGTGAGCGATCGTTTGCAGGACATCACCTTCGAAGCAGAACTCGAAAAACGGCGGATAAGACTGCTCAAGCTTGGCCCGTCTCATTTCCGGGCGGTGACACATTATGGAATCGATACCGGGGATATTGAGACGACTCTTCGGGCGCTCAGGGAAATTATGTCGTAACCGTTCACGGTTTACAGTTATCGGTTCACTGTTAAATAAACAGACGGTAGAGGAGAATTATTGGGTACTCATTATAAACTATTAAGAGATCGACGTGATTATGGAATGAAAGATCACATACTGCGCTCATTAATATCTATTCCGTCAAATAGTGCGTAAAGAAGCGAAAGAAAGAGTATTCCGTGGAAAAACTGTGAACTGTGAACCGATAACCGTGAACGGTTTCATTATGTCTAAGACCTGACAACAAATTTTTTTATTTCCAGGCGAAGCAGGGTAACTTTAGCGTTTTAACAATTTTCAAGCCATTTTTTGACTTCATCCTTGCTTGGAATTTTCCCCACACATTTCACTTCGTCGTCGATAATAACGGCGGGCGTTCCGAAAACGCCATAACCGGCTATCTCCATTGCGTCCTTAATTTTTTCTATCTTTGCATCGATTCCCGTTTCTTCGATGGCCTCTCTTACAATCTTTTCCGTTTTCTCGCACCTTGCACAACCCGGACCCAGTACTTTAATATCCATATCCTCACCTTCCCTTAAAATTTTCTAATATGAATTTTCCTCATTTTTATCCCGCTATTGTTCCATAAATCATGCCCGCCACGGTAGATAAAACAATTATAATTATGCAGAAAGTCACGGTCTTTTTCACTCCCATTATGCTCCCTATTACAAGCATATTCGGCAGAGAAAGGGCGGGCCCGGCCATGAGGAGCGAAAGGGCGGGACCTTTGCCCATACCTGCACCTATCAGTCCCTGGAGAATAGGCACTTCCGTAAGTGTCGCAAAGTACATCAATGCACCGGAAAGGGCGGCAAAGAGATTGGCCCACAGAGAATTTCCTCCCACCAACTGCTGAATGTAATGCTCGGGAATGAGCGCCGAATGCCCCGGCCTGCCGAGCACAAATCCCGCAACGAGGACTCCCGCTCCTAAAAGCGGAAGTATTTTCTTCATAAAGTCCCAGGTCGACTCCACCCACGTTATTCTCTCTTCACTATTAAACCAGTAATTTAACATTATAAACAGCACTGCCAGAAGAGAGATGGTAATATACCATTTCGCTGCAAAAATCTGTGACCATAGCCCCGCAGAACCTTCTTCCGGGCGGGCAAAGGCGGCAAATATCAGTATGAGTACCATGGTTAACATATACAATGCGTCTTGAGTAAGGGTACGCGCATTCCCGTCATCCTCGGGCACATAAATTTCACCCATAGTCCTCTTTTCATCGTCCTTCCTGAAGATAAATGCCATAAGTAAACCGGTCACCACGGCAAATATGATGGCCCCGATTGCCCTTGCCAGACCCAACTGCCAGCCGAGAATTCGAGCCGTCATTACGATTGCAAGCACATTTATAGCCGGACCCGAATACAGAAATGCCGTAGCGGGACCAATCCCCGCACCTCGCGTATAAATTCCCGCAAAGAGCGGAAGCACGGTACATGAACACACTGCCAATATCGTTCCCGATATAGATGCCACCGAATATGACAGAATCTTTTTTGCCTTTGAACCAAAGTATTTCAGTACCGCCGCCTGCGAAACAAAGACAGCGATAGCCCCGGCTATGAAAAAGGCGGGTATGAGACAGGTCAGGACATGCTCTCTCGCATATTCCTGAAGCATCATAAATGCCTCGAGACCAGATTTTCTTATGGTTATGTGGTCCCAGGGTATGTAATAACATGCCGTGAATACGATAATAATAAGTAGTAATTTATATCTTTCCTTCATACACGCTTTCCCATCTTGATTATTTTTCCTTATAAATTTTAATGCACTCGTAAAAAGTCGTCATTTTAATATTGCTCTTTATCTATATGGCCGTCCTCTAGCATTATCTGCCGCAGATATTCTC